>JBCCEP010000095.1:0-11107 GCA_039030215.1 Pseudomonadota bacterium | reverse complement strand
GATTTTGGCGCCTTGGCAAATCCGTAACCAGGCATATCCACGATTGCCAGGGGCGGAAGGCTATCCGGTTCGCCGGAATATTCCTGCGGTACGAAGAAGTTCAATTCCTGGGTCCGTCCGGGTGTGTTTGAGGTCCGAGCCAGCGCCTTCTGCGCAGTCAACGCATTGATAAGTGATGATTTTCCGACATTTGAACGCCCTGCAAAGGCGATTTCAGCGGGACCTTCAGACGGCAGGAATTTTGCAGACGGTGCGCCGAGCAGAAACGCCCAGGGTCTGGCAAAGAATATCCTGCCCTTTTCCAGAGCGGCATGCCGCGCCCGTTCTTCTGGCGTCATTCGGCCGGATCGGGTTTTTTGCGGAACAATGCCTGCAAATTATCCCACAACTCCACTTTCACGCCCTGGCGCTTCATGATCACGCCCTGCTGAATGATTGAAAGCGTGTTGTTCCAGGCCCAGTAAATCACCAGTCCGGCCGGGAAGGTCGCCAGCATGAAGGTGAACACGACAGGCATCCATTTGAAGATCATCGCCTGTGTCGGATCGGGCGGAGTCGGGTTCATCTGCATTTGCAGGAACATTGTCAGACCCATGATCAGCGGCCAGACGCCGATCATCAGGAAGTACGGAACTTCGAATGGCAACAGGCCAAACAGGTTGAAAATCGTCGTCGGATCCGGGGCAGCGAGGTCCTGAATCCATCCGAAGAACGGCGCGTGGCGCATTTCGATCGTAATGTAGAGAACCTTATAGAGCGCAAAGAAGATCGGAATCTGCACTAGCATCGGCCAACAACCGGCTGCAGGATTGATTTTCTCCTTCTTGTAGAGCGCCATCATTTCCTGTTGCAGTTTGACCTTGTCATCGCCGAGGCGCTCTCGCAATGCAGTCATTTCGGGCTGCAGCTTCTTCATGTTGGCCATGGATTTGTAAGACATGTTTGCCAACGGAAAGAGCGCAATCTTGATCAAGACGGTACCGGCAAGGATGGCCACACCGAAGTTTCCGAACAGCTTGTACAACCAGTCCAGCAGATAGAAGGTCGGTTTGGTCAGGAAGTAGAACCAACCCCAGTCGATCAGAAGCTCGAAACTGGTGATATCATGCGTAGTTTCATAGTCATCGATGACATCAACCACCTTTGCACCGGCAAACAATATTTGCTTGTTTTCCGCGGTTCCGCCGGCTGGAACTGAAATCGCGCCGGAAAGAAAATCGGATTGAAAGCGGGGACGACCATCCTGGAAATATGAAAAACGGGGCTTGAAAGCGCCTCGCGGGGCTAGAGCCGCGGCCCAGTATTTGTCGGTAATACCCAACCAGCCAGTATCTGCATTATCGATGGTGAAGCTGGGCTCGTCCTCCATGTCAGCATAGGTTATCTGCTCAAGGCCCTCTTCTCCGAAAAATCCGATCATGCCCTCATGCAAGACGAAGGTGGATTGATTGACCGGTTTTGAAAAACGAGTGACGCGGCCATAAGGCGACATGGTCACCTCTGCGTCGGAGTTGTTCACCACCCCGTCAATATAGGTGAACAGGTAGTTCTCATCGACGCTGATGGTCCGGTTGAAGGTAACGTTGCGATCATTTGTCCAGGTCAGCGTGACAGGTGTGGATGGTGTCAGCGTCGATCCTGATTGTACGGTCCAAACCGTATCAGCGCCTGGCACTGCACCGGAACTGTCGGACCCTACATAACCGAATTCGGCAAAATAACCGTCGGTCAAGGTGGCGGGCGAAAACAGGGTCACCAGCGGGCTGTCCTTGTCAATCGTGACACGATAGCCCTTCAATCGCAGATCGTCGACACGGGCGCCTTTCAGGTTGAGAGAGCCTGTCAGCCGGGAACTTTCAATCGGTATGCGGGCATCCTTTGCCAGCGCAGACGCGCGGTCCAGGGCCTGCGAACCGGGAACATCACTTGATGATCCAGGTACATTGGCAGCGCTCTGGTTTTCGGTGTTTTGTGCAACAGGGATGTCGGAAGTGCCTTCGGCTGGCTGCGCCGGTGTGACCTGCTGGTTTTGCTCGGCCTGCTGACGCTGAATCTCAGCAGCGCGACGTTCTTCTTCCATCTTGGGTGTGATGTAGAGGAATTGCCAGGCGAGGATCACGACAATCGACAAGGCTATGGCAAGGAATGTATTGCGTGAATTATCCATTAGGTCCGTTTTCCTGCGCGTGTGCCGGGCGCTTCTGCCGCATGACGTTCCGAATTTTCGCCTAGTGTGGCCGTTTTGTTCCTGTGCGGCAAACCGATAGTGCCAAGTCCGCGGGTCAATTCACGCTTCAAGTCACCAAATGGCCGGGTCAAAGCGGCCACCTTGGCAACAATAACATAATCATGTTCTTGCTGTGCATGTTCTGTCGCGACATGACGAAGGGCATCCCGCAATCTGCGCTTGATACGATTTCGTTGAACTGCGTTTCCAGTTTTCCGGGTGACAGTAAAACCAAACCGCGAGGCCTGGCTCGAAATCTCATTTGCCTTGCGATGGCGCGCCTGCAAGGTGAAGCTGACGGAATTGTAACGCTTTGCCCCACGCATCAACAAAAACTCAGAGCGCTTTTTCAAACGCTCCGGGTGTGATGTGAAACTTCGCTGAATCAAGGTGCCGTTCATTTACTTCAAGCGGCTCCATAAATTGCCGTGCAGGTTTTAACCCTTGTCACGCAGAGAGTTTTTGCCTTCTGCGTGCCCGGCGCGAGGCAACCACCTTACGCCCGCCCTTTGTCGCCATACGGCTGCGAAAACCATGTCGCCGTTTGCGGACGAGCTTGCTTGGCTGATATGTACGCTTCATGTTCAATTATCCGGCCATAGGGCGCGGACCCTCAAATTCTAGATATTCGAAACGGGGAACCGTGTTCCTGCGAGATCCTGTTCCCGACTTTCGGCCATATTCACGAAACTGGATAACAGGGCCTGGCAATCGCGAAATTTCACGCATTTTTGCCGCGCGGGAACCGTGAACCCGATCATTGCGCGCTTATAGAAACAACGTCCTTGCCTGTCAATTGCGGAGCGTCTGTAACAGCTAATTTTCAGCAGTTTCGCAGGTTATTGGAATATCAATATTTCGGCGGGAAACTGCTCTCAGGACAGATAACCTAAATGTGAGCGGGCTTTGGCTCCATGTCAATCCAGCGTGAGATTGACCCCTCAGCGATTGCGATTGGTTCCGGCAATGGGCATTTGAACGTCTCAGGCGGGTTACCCGCATAGAAAGTTGGAGCCGAAAGATGAGCGTAGGGATGAATGAAACAAGCACAGAGAAGACAGCGCCAAGCGACCTGATCGGACGGGCGAAGAGATTTATTCCTGCTGTCCTGGTTGTATTGTTCCTTGTCACTGCCTGGCTAGCGGGATGGTTTGACTATTTCTCCCTGTCCAATCTGATCATGAACCGCGAAGAACTGGCGACCTATGCGCATGACCATCAATTCTTTGCCATGGCAATTTACGCTCTGATCTATACCGCGCTGGTCGCGATTTCCTTTCCCGGCGCTTCGCTGTTGACCGTTGCAGCAGGTTTCGTTTTCGGCGGACTTGCCGGCGGTCTTCTTACAGTCTTTGCGGCAACTGCCGGTTCGGTCATCATTTTCTCGATTGCGCGATCCTCATTCGGTGACTTTCTGGCAAAGAAGGCCGGTCCCTTTATTTCCAAGATGGTGGATGGCTTTAATCGCGATGCCTTCAACTATCTCTTGATGATCCGCCTTACGCCGATCTTTCCGTTCTGGGTGGTCAACATTGTGCCGGCACTCCTGAATGTCAGACTACTGCCCTATGCCATCGCGACTTTCCTTGGAATTATCCCAGGCACGTTTGCCTATTCCTTTGTCGGGGCGGGTCTCGGCAGCGTTATTGAAGCACAGGAGGCGGCAAATCCCGGCTGTGCAGATGCGGGAACCTGCGAGATCGATCCTTCCAGCCTCGTTACACCACAAATCATTTGGGCGATGCTGGGCCTTGCAGCAATCTCGATCCTGCCCATTGTGATCCGCAAGTTTTGGGCCGCCAAGGCTGCTGATCCCTCCTGACTCCTGGTAACTTGACGAACCGAACCTCGCATGGTCAACCAATTGCGCCAGGCATTGCAGTGGCAGACCATATCTTTCTGTTTTTTAGTTAAATCTCCGGGAAATGACGATGCCGACAATCATTAAACCAGATATTTGCGTAATCGGCGCCGGGTCCGGCGGTTTGAGTGTTGCTGCGGCAGCCGCAGCGTTGGGTGTTCATGCCGTGCTGATCGAAAAGGGAGAAATGGGCGGTGATTGTCTGAATTACGGTTGCGTACCATCCAAGGCGCTTCTGAGTGCCGCCAAACAGGCAAAGGCAATGCGCGAGGCGGTCAATTTTGGTGTCGGAACGGGCGAAGAGCCCAAGATCGACATGCGCAGCGTCAATTCCCACATCAAATCCGTTATCGCGGCGATTGCACCCAATGATTCGGAGGAACGATTTACCGCGATGGGGGTGACGGTCATTCGCGAGACTGCAAGATTTGCCAACAAAAATATGGTCGAGGCGGGCGACTATCAGATCCGCGCGAGACGATATGTCATCGCGACCGGGTCCTCACCCTTCGTTCCGCCGATTACAGGGCTGGATGAAACGGACTACTTCACCAACGAAACCATCTTCGAAAATCGCCGCAAACTGCCACATCTGATCATAATCGGTGGTGGGCCAATCGGGATGGAAATGGCACAGGCGCATAATCGGCTTGGCTCCAGGGTAACCGTGGTTGAGGGATTAAAGGCGCTTGGTAAGGATGATCCCGAGACCTCCGGTATCGTTCTGGACAAGTTGCGCGCTGAGGGAATAGAGATCCTGGAAGGTGCCAAGGTTACGCAAGTGGCAAAACGCGGGAACAAGAACGTATCGGTTCACATCGAGACCGATGACGGAACGCGCGAGATCCAGGGTTCGGATATTCTTGTTGCCACCGGGCGCACGCCCAATATTGATGACCTGAATCTGGAGGGTGCCCGGATCAAGTTTGACCGGAAGGGGATCAAGGTAAACTCGAAACTGAGAACCTCGAACCGCCGTGTCTATGCCATTGGTGATGTCGCCGGCGCTTTGCAGTTTACCCATGTCGCCGGATATCATGCCGGCCAGGTTATCCGGTCAATCCTGTTTCGGGTCGGCGGATCGGTCAATCACAATGTGATCCCGTGGGTTACCTTTACCGATCCCGAACTGGCCCAGGTCGGCATGGATGAGGAGGCCGCCCGCAAGCGATATGGCACCATCAATGTCCTTCGCTGGCCTTACCATGAAAATGACCGGGCACAGGCAGAGCGCAATACTGTCGGCATGATCAAGATCATCACCGACCGCCGCGGCGTGATCCTGGGAACTTCTATTGTCGGCGCAAATGCTGGCGAAATGATCCATTTGTGGACGCTGGCAATCACAAAAAAGCTAAAAATCGGCGACATTACTGCTTATGTAGCCCCATATCCGACCTATTCGGAAATTGGCCGGCGTGCAGCAGTGACCTATTATGCGCCGCTTGCGCGCAAGCCAATGATCAGATCAATAATCGGATTTTTGAGAAAATTCGGCTAATATTGGTCCAAATGGCAGGCAAAAGCGTAGAAAGCTGATGCATCAGGAAAGAAAAATTCAGTCGGCTGACGAAAACGGTCAAGGCGGTTTCAAGAACGTGCGTCGTAAATCCGCTCCGGAAGGAGGGCTGTTAAAGAGCCTTTCAGGCAAGCTTTTGATCCTGACGATCATCTTTGTAATGATCGCGGAAGTGCTGATTTTTGTCCCGTCTGTTGCCAATTTCCGGAATGTCTGGCTGCAAAACCACCTCGATACTGCCGAGGTGGCCAGCATCGTATTTCTTGACAATAGCGACCCGATGCTGAGCGAGGATGCGCAGAAACAACTCCTGGAAGCGACCGGTTCCCTGGCGGTCGCCATTCGCGCCGGTCCAATCAGCACCTTGATGGCCACCTCGGACATGCCCACGGAAATAGACGAACATATCGACATGACCGTCATGCAGCCGATTTCGTCGGTGCGCTCTGCATTATCCATGCTGATTTCCGGCGAAGATCATGTCTACCGCGTGTTCGGAAACATGAAGTCACGCGATGCGACGATCGAGCTGGTACAAAGTGACACTCGGCTGAAACAGGCATTACGCATCTATGGCCGCAACGTCTTGCTGATTTCACTGGCGATTTCGTTGATAACCGCCGCCCTGGTGATCCTGGCGCTCTATCTGATCATCGTACGACCAGTCCGGCGCATTTCGAGCAATATGACCGAATTTTCCAGAGAGCCGGACAATGCCGCGCTAATTCTGCAACCGTCGGGGCGTTTGGATGAAATTGGCGTTGCCGAGCGGCGACTGGCGGCCTTCGAAACGGATCTGCACAATACGCTGCGCCAGCGTCAACACCTTGCCGACCTTGGCCTTGCGGTTTCGAAAATCAATCATGATTTGCGCAACATCCTGGCGTCGGCACAGTTGTTTTCCGACCGCATCTCGAAATTGCCGGATCCGACCGTTCAGCGCGTTGCGCCCAAGCTGCTTCGGTCAATCGATCGGGCGATCGACTATACGAAATCTGTGCTGGCTTACGGGAAGGCGGTCGAAGCACCACCTGCCTGCCGTCCGCACCGCCTGCGGGCGATTGCCGATGATGTCGCGGAATTGCTGGGCCTAGACCAGTCAGAAACTATTGATTGGCGCAATGAAGTGCCTGAACAGCTGGAAGTGGAGCTGGATTCGGAACAAATGTTCCGGGTCATGGTCAATCTCTGCCGCAACGCGCTTCAGGCGATGGAGCGCGATCTGCCGACGGATGACAGCACGGTATCTCGCATAACCATGAGCGCTGCCGTCGAAGACGATCAGGTGAAATTGCGCATTGCCGATACCGGGCCCGGAATCAATGATGCGGCGTTGCGGCAGTTGTTTACGGCGTTTGGGGGATCAAGCAAAACCGGCGGTACCGGGCTGGGGCTTGCGATTGCTGCAGAGCTGGTTCGGGCCCATGGCGGTGAAATCAGTGTCGAGGAAACATCCTCGGCAGGAACCGTATTCCTGGTCAAGCTGCCCAAGAAGGCACCGCGGCGGGCGCTGCCGGTCCAGGAAGCTGCCGATCTGCCGTGACTCTGTCGCGTTGAGCCGGCACAAACCGGAAATTTCAATCAAATCCGTGACAAAAGAGGCCTTGCATTTCGCGGAACAAGCGATTACCAAGCCGCACTGTTGCAGGGAAATCGGCTTTTGAACTTGCCGACCCGTGATGCAGCACCGCGCACCCGTAGCTCAGCTGGATAGAGCACTAGACTACGAATCTAGGGGTCGGGAGTTCGAATCTTCCCGGGTGCGCCAATAGGTTCCCATCACACCCCCTCATCACCGAATGTTGAGCCGGTTTTATTGGCCGTGCGGGGGCTTGCGGCCTCATATGGCAGGGATTGAACCAGCTTCCCGAAAGGCCTCCCGATGGTTTTGGCAATTTGCTCCCCCGCCCGCAACGTGGTCCTTGCGGCTTTGATCGCGCTCTCGTTTGTCTGGGCCGGCTCCGCGCAGGCCGAGGCGCTGCCGGATTATGTGATCGAGAAATTCGGAACACCACCGGATGTGCCTGAAGGGCCTTTGCCTCCGGAATTGCAGGCAGCGGTGAAGACCGCCTTCATCGACAGCGCAAAGAATTCCGCCTGGGGGTCCGCCCAAACCCTGGCGCTGGGCGAAATCGCCAAATCGGAAGACCCCAGGCTGGTCTGGATCATTGCCGATCTTATGCGCTTTGCCCCGCAAAGCCAGTTGAACACCGTGCTCACCGCCGCTGGCGCAAAACTGCTGGGCATCGACATGCCGCGCAGCAATCAATGGGGGATCATCACCGATCACCTGATCGCCTGGGACATCCCGGCCCCGCCCGATTATCTTGAGGCAAAGCGCGGCATCTTCACGAACGTCGTGCCCGGCTGGGACCGGATCTTTACCGAGGGCGACATTGACTGGCGCCATGTTTCCTGGGGCGGCGTGCTGATCGACGACCGCGCCTATGACGCCACCGATGAAGCCTGCAATTGCATCCCCGCCGCAGACAATCCGGAGGTCTCGAGCGCCGAGGACGCAACCTGGCTGAAAGACGACGACATCGTCTTCGGCATCGGTATCAACGGCGAATACCGTGCCTATCCGCGCCGCATCATGGAAGTGCGCGAAATGGTCAATGACACGCTCGGCGGACGCGATCTCGGCATCCCCTATTGCACACTGTGCGGTGCCGCCCAGGCCTATTTCACCGACCAATTGCCGGACGGTATAGAACGGCCGGTATTACGCACCTCCGGCCTGCTGATCCGGTCCAACAAGGTGATGTATGACATCAATAGCTATTCGGTCTTCGACACCTTCAAGGGCAATGCCGTGACCGGCCCGCTTGCCGAGAAGAAACTGCAACTGGAGCAGGCAAGCGTGGTGACGACCGACTGGGGAAGCTGGAAAAAGGCTCATCCCGAGACGACGGTGCTGGTCGAGAAACTGGCGCTTGGCCGCGATTTTGATTTCCGCAACAATCGCGATGCAAACGGGCCGATCTTCCCGGTTGGCGATGTCGATCCACGCCTGCCGGTGCATGAAGACATCATTGGCGTCATCACTGCCTCCGGCAAACCAGTCGCGTTCCAGCGCAGCAAGGCTTTCGTGGCGTTGCAAAACGGCGATGAGATTGCGGTTGAAAATGTCCGTCTGCAGCTTGATGCCGGCGGCATTCGGGCCGTTGACGCAGATGGGTCCGATCTCGGCAGCCATCAGGCTTTCTGGTTTGCCTGGTCGCAATTCCACCCCGAGACCGAACTTTGGGAGCGGTAAGACACGCCACTACTCTGGCCGCTTTGTTAGCCCGAAACTCGCGGGCTTTCAGCTCAGACCAACCGCTGCTACAACCCGTTCGACTGGCGTAAAGTCAAAACGGTTGTAAAGGCGAAGTTGTGCGTTTCGAGTTTCCTGACAGAAAAGAGCTTGTCGACGGTATTCTGGTGATATTTCTCGTCGGCCTTGCCCTATTGCCTGCCGCCCTGTTTGTCTTGACCGGCTACAAATCGGAAAACCTGCTCGACGAGGACGGCCTGTATGAAGGTCTTGCCGCTATTGCCTGCGGCCTGACGGCCCTTTTTCTGGTTTACAAGGCCTTCTACCTTGGTCAAAGCGGCAAACTGGTCTTGTTCTGGACACTATTCCTTGCGTTTTCTCTGTTTTTCATAGGCGGGGAAGAGATAAGCTGGGGCCAGCGCCTGATCGGTTTTGATACACCGCAAATCATCCGGGAAAACAATTTCCAGGAAGAGTTCAATCTTCATAATTCGACCCTGATACAGTCGAGCAATAACGCGCTCTCGGTAATCCTGACGCAATTACTCGTGGCTTATCTGCTGGTATTTCCGCTTGTTGTTCATGCATTTCCAACAGCGAGATCAATCACGGATTACATCCGGATCCCGGTTCCGCCGCTGGCTGTTGCCCTTGTCGCGATCACCGCAAAACTGATCAGCACACAGACTTACAGATTGATTTACGGGACGACGGAGACTGCAGACGTTTTTTCTCTGGGCGAGGCTTTCGAGACTGTATTGGAACTATGCCTTTGCTGGGTCGCCGTCAGATATGTGAATGATGCTCCAAGCGTGCGGAGTAAGGGGGCATCGAACCGCTGATTTCGGTAGTTTTATTTTCTGCACGTTCATATACCTTCACGAGCGGTTGAAATCTCCGGCCTGGTCAACCGGAATTGCCATGACGCTTTCAAGGAAACCGATCGAGAAGGTGCAATCTGGTGAGTTTGGGTGCCGCATTGAGAAAATTGGGATTGTTTGCAATCGAACTTCTGTCTCGGGCCGGACACATCGATTTACGACCAATTGTCTACAGAAAAATGGGGATAATGCAGTGGCAGAACTCCGTCATATCGGGGGAGCGCTACCTGATTACCGAAGTTCTTACCAAGGCTGTATCAAGAGAAAATTACAGCGTTTTCTTCGATATCGGCAGCAATGAAGGAAATTATGCACAAGAACTTCTGGACTCATTTCCAAACGCCGAAATTCACTGTTTTGAACCCAATCCAGCCCAGGCCAGTCGACTGAAACAGCGGTTTCATGATCATGGAAATGTCAAAATAGTCGAATGCGCAATATCCGATGAAAACGCTGATGAGCTCGAACTATATGATTACGCCATATCCGATGGCAGCCAGCATGCGAGCCTCTACAAGGGTGTTTTGACAGATCAACACAAAGCGGCAGCAGTTAAATCTCATGCCGTCCGTGCAAGAAAAATTGACGATTATTGTCAGGAAACTGGCGTGACGCACGTCAATTTCCTGAAAATCGATGTTGAAGGGCACGAATTTGCTGCGCTATGCGGTGCAAAAGAGCTTCTGCGCAAAGGATCGATTGATTTGATCCAGTTTGAATTCAACCAGATGAATGTCTATTCGAGGACGTTCTTGAAGGATTACTATGATCTATTGCCGGATTTTGGTTTTTACCGCCTGAGAAAAGACGGACTTATTCGCATGCAAAACTACTCGGCAAGAAATGAAATATTCCGGTTTCAAAACATTCTCGCAGTTGCGCCGAAATTCAGGGAAATGACAGACAACTTGAGAATAACGAACATTTGGTGAAATCGGCGGATAAGTAATCCGGATTCTGCGATCCCCGGATTGCAAGATGGTCGTTACCCCCAAACACCACAAAGCCCCGGCAATGCCGAGGCTTGGTGGAATTGGGGGTATGATCGGTCGATTAGTGGCAGACGCGCACTTTCTTCCAGAAGTAGCCGTAAGGGCCCCATACCTTGATCTTTTTCCAGTAGCAGTGATAACCGTAATTGTAGATCGGCTGGTAGTAACCGCCACCATAATAACCGCCTGCATTTGAAGTGCTGGTGGTTGCGAACATGGCTGAAGTGCCGATAACGGCGACTGCGATGGCTGCTGTAAGTGTCTTGCGGATCATTTGTCTTTCCCTTCCGAGGATTTTGTAATCAAGGACACCGTGTCCTTCCGATGACCTCAAGATAGGCAAGCCAATCCATCCTCGATGTGCATTC
>JBCCEP010000094.1:0-11149 GCA_039030215.1 Pseudomonadota bacterium | reverse complement strand
TTCGTTGTGATCGAGTTTCCAACCTTTGAAGACGGTGTCAAATGCTTCCAGTCAGACGAATACAATGAAGCTGCAAAACACCGCCGCGAATCTGGCGCCGGCGAAGTTGAGACCGTCGTCGTCGAAGCAGGCGAAGCTACCAAATAGTTTTTGATACAGGAGAGTGAGTTGAAAGCCACACACATCATGATCCATGAGCAGGGCGCTCCCGATGTCATGCAACTGGAGGAGTTTGAACTCGGCCCGCCAGGGCCGGGCGAAGTTCAGATAGAACAGACTGCCCTGGGTCTGAATTACATGGATGTCTATCAGCGCTCAGGTCACTATTCCATGAACCTGCCAAGCCCGCTGGGTCTAGAAGGGGCAGGCAAGGTGACCGCAGTTGGTAACGGCGTAGACGAATTTTCAGTTGGTGACAGAGTGGCCTATGGACCAGTTCTGGGTGCCTATTCAACCCATCGCAATGCGCCTGCCGCAAGGCTTATCTCCATTCCGGACAATGTTTCCGACGAAACTGCTGCAGCGGTCCTCATGAAAGGCATGACCGTCGAATATCTGCTGAACCGCACCCACAAGGTTTCCAAGGGTGAGGATGTCTTGTTCTGGGCAGCATCGGGTGGCGTCGGCCAGCTCGCTGGACAGTGGGGCGCGTATCTGGGTGCCAGAATGATCGGCGTGACCTCCGGACCTGAAAATTGCAAGGCAATTCTCAACGCCGGATACAGTGATGCAATCGATCGCAAAAGCGATGATGTTGCAGAGCGCGTCAAGCAACTTACCGGAGGAAAAGGCGTTCCGGTTGCCTATGACAGCATCGGTGCCGCCTCTTTCGATGCGACGATCGCATCGCTGGCGACTTACGGCCTGTTTGTCTCCTTTGGTGCAACGACGGGCGAAGCGCCGCCCGTTGCGCCAAGCCTTCTTCAGCATGGCGGTTCCTTGTATTTCACTCGCCCAACCCTGGCCGACTACATCAAACAGCGTGAAGATCTGGTTCATTCGGCCTCCGAAGTATTCCGGCTCGTCGGAGAAGGCGTTCTGACGGTAAACGTCAATCAGAAGTTTGCGCTCGCCGACATCGCGGAAGCCCATCAGGCACTTGAGCAAAGTCAAACGACCGGGTCGACAATTATAGTACCGTGACGTTCGACTCATACGGTCGGAAATTAAGGGTATGACAGTTCGCCAATTGCCATTCGGAATTGCGCTGAAACCCGCCGTGGTGGTTAGTCTGCTGGCGGCTGTTATTTCGCTCGCTGTAGCAATGAGCGGCGGTTACAACCCCCTTCCCTATCAGGTGGCGGCAGTATCGCTCTTGGCGATCACCCTGTTTGCAACAAGGGTAATTCCCGAGACAACCATCACGCTATTCACCTTTCTGGCCTTTCTTGGCCTGGCAGCAGCGCCGCCGGAAGTCATATTTTCAGGATTTGCCACCGGTGGGTTCTGGCTACTTTTTTCTGGATTACTGATCGGCACCGCAATCACGGCAACCGGGCTCGGACGGCAAATCGCATTGCGTATCTTCAGGCGAACCGGTGCGTCCTATCCGAGGGCGGTCATCTCCCTCGCTATTTGCGGCGTGATGCTGGGAGTGTTGGTGCCATCGACAATTCCGCGGATTATTGTCCTGATGCCTATCTCAATGTCGCTGGCTCAGACGATGGGGTATGAGCCGGGTTCAAGAGGATATATTGGCCTCACCGCAATCGCTGCGACATCCACCCTCCTTCCGACATTCGCAATTCTTACGGCAAACCTGCCAACGATTGTTCACTTCGGCGCGCTTGAAACATTGTTCGGCCTCGAACCGGCCTATGCCCATTACTTCGTCATGCAATTTCCGGTCAACCTCGTGAGGTTGCTGGTGTTGCTGGCATTTCTGGTTCCGTTCGCAAAAAATTCTGCATCCACTGATCCTTCAATCGAACTACCGGAACCATTGACAGGCCAGCAGCTAAAATTGTTGCTAATGTTGGCAATTGCCATTGCTTTTTGGGCAACCGATTTCCTGCATGGGATTTCGCCGGCCTGGATAGCGCTGACCCTCGCCGCAATTCTGATGCTGCCATCTCTGGGCTTTCTGGAAAAAACCGTCATGAAAGACAAGGTCGACATGTCTCCGGCGTTTTTCCTGGCAGGCGTTTTCTGCATAAGCGCGGTTATGCGCCACATAGGCCTGGATACCCAATTCGCAAATGCGGTAATTCCGCAATTGGGCCTTGGAGAGAACGGCAGATTGTGGGATCTTTATGCCACCTCAGGCTTGGCAATGTTCATGTCGCAGTTCACGACCGCCCCTGCTGCACCATTAATCCTGGCACCATTGGCGCAACCAATGGCTGAAGCAACCGGACTGCCACTTGAAACAGTGGCAATGGCGCAAATCATCGGAATTGCAACACCATTACTGCCCTATCAGGCACCGCCGCTCATTCTTGCAATGGCAATGGCTCAGATTCCGATGCGTATCCTCATTCAGATCTGCCTGGTTCTGGCACTGGCGGTCGCGGTGATTGGTCTGCCGATCACCTATCTTTGGTGGCAACTACTGGGCGCATTCTAAAATGTTGGATTTTCTAGACCTGATCGCGCGGAGACATATGCGGAACCGTCTCGCCGGTTTCGGTAAAGGTCCGTGTGACATCCCGGGCACCATAAACCCAGAGGATCACGAGATTGCTTTCACCAATGTTTCGAAAATAATGCGGGATGTCCGCCGGAACATAGGACGTATCCATGGGTCCAAGTTCAACAATTCTGCCGTTAATGCTCGCTTCGGCCTTGCCTTCAAGGATCGTTACCTGTTCGGCACAATTATGGGTGTGCATCGGCGCCCCGCATCCGGGCGGAAAGACAGTCGTTCCTGTCGTAAAAGGAGTGCTTTGGGCATTTCCCTTGCCGATCATCAACCGGGTTTGTACGCCGTCGCCCCGGCTGAAGACATCAATTCCATCATATTTGACTGTGCATCCTTGAGACATGCCACTCCTCTCAAACTAAACGCGATTTAACGTCCTGCAACCCCTGTTGCCATGGAGAACAGCTTACAATGAACGACCAGATTTCCAAAACTTCCTTCGCTGATTTGAGCAAATTCATTGCCCGGGTTTTTGAAGCTTGCGACATGTCGAATCCTGACGCAGAAAAGGCCGCCAATCTAATGGCCAAGGCGGATTTGATGGGCCAGGATGGCCACGGTGTTTTTCGTCTCCCTCAATATGTCAAGCGTATTGCTGCCGGTGGATTGAACGTCTCCCCGGCCTTCTCAACAATTGAGGACCGCGCCGCCACTGCCTTGATCGATGGAGACAATGGTCTCGGGCATCTGGTGATGAGCCATGCGACGGAACTCGCCATGGAAAAGGCAAGAACAACCGGGGTCGCCTGGGTCGGCGCACGCCACTCCAATCACGCGGGTCCCGCTTCCCTTTATGCGATGATGCCACTTGTACACGATATGATCGGGATTTATGTCGCGGTTGGTAGCGCAAACCATTTGCCACCCTGGGGCGGAACGGAAATGCTGCTCAGCACCAACCCGATTGCGGTTGCAATTCCATCCGGCCACCATGCCCCGATAATCCTCGATATGGCAACCACGGTCGCGGCCTATGGCAAGGTCAAGACGGCCGCCCAGCGCGGAGAGGAAATGCCCGTCGGCTGGATGATTGATCGTAGCGGCAAACCGCTTACGGATCCAAAGCGGGCATCTGAAGGTTTCCTGCTTCCCATTGGCGGCCCCAAGGGATATGGCCTGGCGCTCATTTTCGGGATTTTGGCCGGCACGCTAAATGGCGCGGCATTTGGCCGGGATGTCATCGATTTCAACGCCGATTCCAAAACAATCACCAATACCGGTCACTTCATCATCGCACTGGACATCAAGGCGTTTACCGATTCTGATACATTCAAGGCCGGAATAGACGAGATCTGGGAACAGATGAAATCTTCGCCGCTATTGCCGGGTGTATCCGAGATTCGCTTACCCGGCGAACGCCTCGCGCAGGTGATGGAGCAAAGAAAGAATGAGGGAATTCCGATACCCGAACAACTGAGGTCAGTATTGGATAATCTGGCTGTCGATCTGGAAGTGGCGCCTCTTTGAAGCTGGCGCCGATGTTTGAAAATACCGGGCGTGAACATACGCCACGCCCGGTAGGAACTTGCTATTGTGCAGTAATTTTCGCCACCAGGTCCTTATAGGCCGCGTTCTGGTCTTCACGCATTTTCTGATAGCCTTCGCCATCAATCAAATCCATGTTTTCGCCCAGACGGCCCATCATGCGCTGATAGGTCTTGTCTTCCTGCAATTTGGCAAACGCATCGGTCAGTTTGGCAACAACGTCATTCGGTGTCCCTGCTGGTGCGAGCACGATCCGGTGCATGAAACCAACGTCACCACCAATGCCAAGCTCCTTGAAGGATGGAACATCATCCATGATGCGCTCATCACCTGCGGTAGCAAGCATACGAAGCTTTCCTGCCTCAATTTGCGAGCCAAGCGTCGATGGGAAGCCCATGGTTACATCCGCATCACCAGCCAAAAGCGCTTGCAGAGCTGGTCCGCCACCTTGATAGGGCACCAGATTAAACGAGACATCTTGTGCCTTCATGATCTGGGCAGCAGGAACGAACAACGCGCCCCAGTTTCCCGAATGCGCCATCCGGACACCGCCTGGATCCGCTTTTGCCGCAGCAATCAGGTCATCAAATGTCTTGTACGGGCTGTCTGCGCGGACGACGATCCCGATCGGCGCATAGTTTACGCGCGCAATCGGCACAAAATCCTTGTTGGGATCATAGGGCAGATCTTCAACATGTTGCTGCAGCATGTCGATATAGTTATGCGAAAACAGCAATGTGTAGCCGTCCGGCGTCGCATTAGCTACTTCCTGCGTTCCCTTCTGTCCACCGGCACCCGGCGTAAGACGTACGATCATCGCCTGATTGAGATATGTCGGTATGATCGATGTGATCACGCGCGCATTGAGATCATGCGAGCCACCGGCACCCAATGGGATGACCATTGTGACAGGCTTTTCCGGATATTCGGCAGTAGCGACACCGGCTGAAAGCCCTATCGCCAATCCGACGCCCGCCACCAGCGAAGCTGCTTGTTTTAGGGATTTTGGAAACATCACTTTTCCTCCTGTTTTACATCGTTTTATTCATTGGAGCGCGACGGGACCGATGTATTCCCAGAATGCGCTTTAATTGGTGTCGACCTTGCTTAGGCGCCGCCAGATCAGATATCCGACAATCGGCGTTGCAATCAGCAGAGCCAGAAAGGCCTGTCTTTCGCCAAGCATGAACCCGATCATATCATCATTTGACATCGCGATCGTCTGACCGAATGCATATTCCATCGGCGGACCAAGAATGAATCCCATCACCATCGGCATCACATCGAATTTCGCTGCCCTGGCAACCAGACCAAAGATTCCGAAAACCACCAGCATGATCAGATCAACCGAATCCGAACGGAAAACATAGGCGCCGGCAAAGGCGAACATGATCACAATCGGGATCAGCAATGACGTCTTGATCGTCACCAGCTTCGAAAAGAACGGTATCGATAGGTATCCAATGACCAGGAACAACAGGTTTGCAAACACCATGGCAACCAGGATTGCAAATACCGTCGCGCCCTGTGTTTCAAACAATTCCGGCCCCGGTCGCAACCCCTGAGCGACAAATGCACCGAGCAGGATTGCGGTGACATTGTCTCCCGGAATTCCTAGCGTCAGTAACGGCACAAGTGTCGGCCCGTTGACAGCATTGTTTGCCGCTTCTGCCGCAGCCACACCCTCGATTTCGCCCTCACCAAATGTCTCGGGATGATCGGAAGCATTCTTCGCGGCGGCATAACCCATCATCGCAGCAACCACCTGACCAAGGCCGGGAACAATTCCGATCGCGGCGCCGATGGCAGTTGACCGGCAAATCGTTCGCATACACCTTTTGAGTTCCGCCAGAGAAAGCCGTTCCCCAACAAGGCTTGCCAGTTTGAGAACGCTGTTATGGCGCATTACCGCGGTGACTATCTCGGGAATGGCAAACACGCCAATCAGCATTGGCAGCAACGGAATGCCGGATTTGAGATCAAACAATCCGAAGGTAAACCGCTCAACACCACCCAGGGGGTCTGTTCCGACAAACGACAACCACAGGCCGAATGTCATCATGATGAGGCTTTTGATTGGGCTTGAGCCGGACGTTACCGCGATAATCACCAGGCTCATCAGCAATACTGCAAACAATTCCGGTGGTCCGAATTGCATCACCAGAAACGCAATCGGAAAGATCATCATGATCGTGAAAATATCGCTCGTCGTATCGCCGAACACGGATGAAAACAGGGCAATATCCAGCGCCTTGCGTGATTGTCCCTTCTTCGTCAATTGAAATCCGTCGCGAGAGGTGGCGACCGCAGCACCGGTTCCCGGCATTGAAACCAGAATCGCCGGAATACTGCCACCGAAGATGCCGCCCTTGTAAACACCAAGCAGAAACGGAATCCCGACAATAGGATCCAGAAAGAACGAAATCGGCAGCAGGATCGCCATTGCCATCAAGGTGGTAAAGCCCGGCAATGCCCCAACTAACATGCCACCAAGCAATCCGGCGCTCATCAACAGGAAGGTGTCGAGGCGCATTGCCATGCCAAATCCGGTGATGAACTGTTCAATCATTGCGAGACCACTTTTCGGAATTAGCGATTTTCATTTTTCAGCCTCCCAATATCCGCGAATAGGCAAATTCGATTGGGCTGAGTTCCGGCAGGGAGACCGCCAGAAGCCGGGTGGCTACAAGATAAAGGGCAATCGGACTGACAATTGAAAGAGCCGCAATCTGCCAAATTGATCGATTGCCGACCAACCAGGATATCGCCGATAGCGAGATTACTGTTGATATCAGAAATCCCAGCGGCGTCATGGCTAACGCATAAAACGTCATGATCGCAAATAGCGCCAGAGCTCTGAAAACACCTTCAGATATGCCGGGTTCGGAGGCAGTTTCGTTCTTGTGGCGAGCAAGTATTGTAAGCCAGATCGCGCACAAAATAGCTAACATGCTGATTACAATCGCGGGAAACAGCGATGGCGGTATCGCGGTCAGTGACCTGCCAAACAAGACTTTGGGCGGGGCAACCAGATAGTTCAAAGTTAGCAGGCTGAGGCATGCCAGAACAAAAAGCACGACAACAGAGATCACTTCCGGCGTGGATTTGAGATTTCCTAATCTCATATCTTTCGGCCCCTCCCCTGCT
The DNA here is from genome assembly GCA_039030215.1 of Pseudomonadota bacterium. Lineage (GTDB taxonomy): Bacteria > Pseudomonadota > Alphaproteobacteria > Rhizobiales > Rhizobiaceae > BOKV01. The sequence goes on along the minus strand of JBCCEP010000094.1, from coordinate 3,876 downwards.
TTCTGAAGTTCAATTCCGGTATTTCGATCCTGGCTTCTTCACCGGTTTTCATGTCTGGCCAGATCCTGTTCAAACAATGCGATCAATTCGCTCGGGAAATTTGCCCGCGTTTTGTCGACTTCGGTCTTTGTCGCAGCCGCAAAACTTGCACGTTGTTCATTATCAAGTTCGATGATTTCGACCCCTTCGGCTCGCAACGCATTCGCACAGATTTCATCATCCTCTTCCGCGAATTTGCGTTGCGCAATCGTCGCCAGGCGCAGTGCCTCGTTAACCGCCTGTCGCGTATTGTCCGACCAGGAGCGGACGGCTTCCTTGTTGAAGAGTACCAGCGCGACACCAAGCAGATGGCGTGTCAGCGTTACGTGTCGATGCGTCTTGTAGAGTTCGAAATTATAGATATTCGTCAGCGGATTTTCCTGGGCATCAACCGTGCCATCCTTGACTGCAGCCGGTAGATCGCGAACATCAATTGCCATCGGCTCAAACCCCAGCGATCGAAACACCCGCTTGTGGTCTTCATTAGCCAGTGTCCGGATTTTCAGCCCGGTACAATCGGCAGGTTCCCGGATTCCGACGCTTGCCGATGATATATGGCGCAGCCCGTTGTCCCAATAACCAAGCACCGCATAGCCTGTCCTTGCCTCTACCTCTTCAGCGAGGCGTTTTCCGAGCGCGCCATCAAGAACAGCATAGGCGCTGTGGCGATCCGGAACGACAAAATGTTGATCGAACAATCCCAGTTCCGGGACCCGCTTGGCCAGATAGCTGGAAGAAAAGTAGCAACCGTCGAGTGACCCCTCTTCGGCGCGCGACAACAGATCTGCCGCCTTGTTACCTTGGGCAACAATGTTTTCTTCAAAGACAGTCTCGACGTCGTCGCCTAATAACCGCTTTAGTTCATCGCAAAATACGCGGCCGCCACGGGTGTGAACGGACTTGTCACCCTGATATCCGCCAATTCGGATCGTTGTGACCATCAAACCAGCTCCCGCATCAATTCGTCTGGATCCGCAGGCAGATCGACACTGACGCCCCGTCTGGATGAAAGGTCCATCGCCATGGTCATCAGCAGGTTGCGGTGACCATCGGCTGCCGTCGCATGCGGTGTCGATTGTCCGGTGTAAATCCTCTGATACCAGGAATTGGTCTCTTCCCGCATCGGACCCCAGAGTTGGTTATCATGCAGATCACCCGGCGGATAACTTGTCAGAAAATCGACATGACGCGGTGAACCGGGATCAAAACCTTCCGGAGCATAGCCGGCACCCTGGGCGACATCGGTCGCCAATACCAGATCACGGTGGGTATCTTCGATATCAATGACACCCTTATCGCCAACGATCCCGATTTCGATCCCGTAAACCGCGCCGGGCCAGACCACCGGCAAGGCCCAGGAAATATTCATCGACCAGATGGTGCCGTCTGTCATTGTGAAGACACCAAACGTGGAATCCTTGGTTCCATACTGGCCCAACACCTTGTCTGTCGACTGGGCAAAGACCGATGCCGGTGTCTTGCCCTCCAACAACCACATTGACATGTCCAGGCTATGGGTTCCTGACACAACCATCGGTGTGAGCGTTGCCCGATCCTGGGTCCGTTGAAGTGTGGCAATCGGAACCATCCGGTTCATGAAGGCCCGCGTGACGACAGAGTGCACATCGCCGATCTGTCCGGTAACCAGTCGTTCCTTTACTGCCAGAAACCGGCGGCGAAACCGTTGAGTATAGCCGACAACCGCATCCACACCTGCTGCCTCAATCGCCGCTAGAATCTGCGCCGATTCCCGGGCATCCGTTGCCAACGGCTTTTCGATAAAAAGGTCATGGCCTTTTTCGATTGCCAACATCGTCGGCGCGAAATGAAAGTTCTCGTCTGTGGCGATAATGGTTGCCGTTACTTCGGGCCGTTCGAGCAGCTCTTTGAAATCATTGGTGAAGAAATCGGCATCAATATCATCCTTCAATGCCTCACCTAGATCGGACTTGATATCGCACAAGCCAATCCAGCCAACGCCAGGGTAATCGCGCGCGAGTACCGCCCGAATCCGGCCAATTGTGCCGCATCCGACGATCGCCAATCCGATCTCCTTACGATCCCTTCCAGCCATTACTTACTCCTCGAACCAATAAATCTTCATCCTGATGTTTACGCCGCAGCCGTGCGAGATGCGCGCGCCGATTTCAGTGCGCGCATTATTCCTTCAATCACGACCAGCAATACGAAAATGATCAATGCCGTGCCGATCCATTGCGACAGCACGTAGCCAATGCCCTTGCCTTCGAAGACCAGGAGCGACCGGCGCAGGTTTTCATCCGCAAGCGGCGCCAGAATTACGCCAAGCACGATCGGCGCCACGGGAAAACGGAAGATGGTCAGCACCCAACCGGACACACCGGCAACAAACATGATCCAGACGTCAAATATCGATAGTTTGACCGCATAAGCGCCGATCACACAAACGGGGATGATCATCGGCATCAAAATGCCGCGCGGCAGGCTGAACAGTTTGACGCAAGGCCCGATTAGCGCAAAAGCGGCGAGATACATGAAAATATTGGCAACGACGAGGGCTGCATAAATGAAGTAGATCAGGCCCGGATGGTCTATTTCGATCGTTGGGCCCACCACAACATTTTTCAGCGTCAGTGCAGCAAGCAGGGCCGCTGCCGCCGCATTTCCGGGAATGCCAAGCGAAAGCGTCGGCAACATCGATCCGCCAATATTGGCGTTGTTTGCCGTCTCCGCGCAAACGAGACCGTCATAGCTGCCCTTGCCCCACATCTTCTTGTCTTCGGGCTTTGCCCGCCGCCGGCCAAGATCATAAGCCAGGAAGGACGCAACATTGGCGCCAGCCCCGGGAATTGCGCCGATAAAGGTACCAATCACACCTGAACGCGCCGCCGATCGCACATACCTCAGGAACAATCCGACCGGAGGAATAATCCGGCCCACCTTGCTGGGAATGGTCGGCGCACTTCTCGAAGGAAGCGTTCGGAGGATCTCCGCCAGTCCAAACAGCCCGATCAGGACTGCCACATAGGAGATCCCGTCGTAAAGCGCGAAGGTTCCGAATGTGAACCTCGGAACAGCATGGATGGAATCGAGCCCAACAAAAGCAACCAGCATGCCGAGCCAACCGGCGATCCAGCCCTTCAGGGGCATGGTCCCTGCTGCCATCGAGCCGGAAACCATGATGCCGATCACAGCCAGCCAGAACATCTCCCAGGAACGGAAACTCAGCGCAAAGGTCAGGATCAGCGGAATAAACATGATCAGCAGGATGATACCGATGCCACCGCCTACAAACGATGCCGATATCGCCATGCCCAGTGCCTGGCCGCCCTCACCCTTTTGCGCAAGTTGGTGGCCCTCGATCATGGTAGGAACCGCATCCGGCGTTCCCGGGATGTTGATCAGCACCGCCGATATGGCGCCACCGAAAACGCTGCCGGTATACACACCCAGCATGAAGCAGATCGCAACGTCCTGCGCCATTCCTGCGGAGAGGCCAATCAGCAACCCCATGGCCATGGTCGTGGACAGGCCGGGTAGCGCGCCCCAGATAATGCCAAGGCAAACACCGGCCATTGTCATCGCCATTAGTGACGGGCTCAACACAGCAATCAGAGCATCAAAAATCGCCAAGGCTCAAAACCCTCCCGGAAGCGGGATGGAGAAAACCTTCTGGAAAACGACAGAAAGCAACATCGTCCAGATGACGGATGTCAGTATTGTTATCCAGATTGGACCACGCCATGAGATGTGGATGAGCGTTGCCAATGCAATGATGGTAGTCGGCTCGAAGGCACTTAAAGTGAAATTAAATCCGCCCAGCTTCAGATAGCTTTGGAATGCCAGAAACTGCAGAGC
>JBCCEP010000093.1:0-11182 GCA_039030215.1 Pseudomonadota bacterium | reverse complement strand
GTCAAGATGTCGATCCTGGTCAATGAGGAGCCGGTCGACGCGCTCGCCATGCTGGTGCACCGCTCGCAGGCCGAGCGGCGCGGGCGGGCCATGTGTGAAAAACTGAAGGACCTGATCCCGCGGCACCTGTTCAAGATCCCGGTGCAGGCGGCGATTGGCGGAAAGATCATCGCGCGCGAAACCATCTCGGCGATGAGAAAAGACGTAACAGCAAAATGCTATGGCGGCGACGCCACCCGCAAACGCAAGCTTCTCGACAAGCAAAAGGCCGGCAAGAAAAAAATGCGCCAGTTCGGGCGGGTCGAAATCCCGCAGGAAGCGTTTATCCAGGCGTTGAAGATGGGGGATGAGTGAGGGGGGAGAGTCTATTCAAACTCAAGATAATGATAGACATAGTCTCCTATGTTTGAACGCTCAATCTGCCCATTAAATTCAAATTTTGATCGAAGTAACTTCACACTTCCGCGAATGTTCTGATGCGATCCATTGTCTAACTGCGACCCATCGCTGAACTCGGATGCAATATCAGAATCTTTTTTGAAAAATATACCGCATTTATATGCGCAGTCTGAGACCATTGAACTAATTACAAATCCATCCCTAGACTTAAGAAAAGCGAGCTTTTTCTTACCTGATAGCTTCAAGACACGATAGGAAGCGGCCTCTCTGGAAACACCAAGACACGCACGAAAACCCCGCCGCGTGAGGGATGACGCATGTCTGATAATGCCGAACAGAATCAAAGGCTCCGCCATTACAAACAGCAACGTGCGATAGCCCATTTCGAGTTTCGCTGGGAGACCTGCCCCTCTCCCAAATGCCGGGCGAAGCGTCGCTGTACCGGCGGGCCGCGCGGGACGTTTCGGAAAAAGGGGATGCCGGTTTGCCTTGCGTCCAAAGTGACGTAAAAGAAACGTAATTGCGCTTGAAAACCTTATTTAATGTAACTACAATAAATAAATTGCATAATGACCGGAAGTTTTGAATGGGATGAGGAAAAATCCCGACAATGCAAGCAGGAGCGTGGCTTCGGATTTGAGATTGTCGAGTACTTCGACTTCGCCCAAGCCATGATCGTGGAAGATGACCGGCAGGATTACGGCGAACGCCGGTTCCGGGCCTTTGGCCATATCGAGGGAGCGGCCTTTTCGATCGTCTTCACACCGCGCGGCCACAGGCTCCGCATTATCAGCATTCGGCGGGCACATGAGAAGGAAATGAAGCGCTATGGCAAATCGCAAGAAAATCCGTGACGACAATCCGGAATGGACAGAGGCGGATTTCAAACGCGCAAAATCCGGAAACGAAATCTTCGGCGAATTGGGTATTCCCGTGCCTCCGAAACGCGGGCGCCCACCAGCGGATGTGACCAAGAAACAAGTGACGCTGAGACTGGACGCTGATATCATCGAGCATTTCAAGTCAGATGGTCCGGGATGGCAGACCCGGATCAATGAAGCGCTTTCAATATCGGTTGCTGCGAAGAAAAAGAACTTGCGGCGGAAAACCAGCGCCTGACCGAAGAATCTCGCTAAAGAATCCAGATCTATCCTACGGCACTTGCTAACCGTGTTTAAACGTGCTTGAGGCTAAATATTTGTATCGCCGCTGTATGTTTATCCCGCGGCGCCGATTTTAGTTTCTAAGGCCATCGACCGAAGGAGGCAAATCCCGCCTCAAGTGGTTACCAGGAACAGGTCGTAAAGCGCCATGAAGCCGAGAGAGGTGAACGAGCCGGCGGCGCCGAAGATGCGGGCGGCGGGGTTGTGTTTGGAGAAGGAAAGCGCAAAGCCATGCGACAGGCGAGCGGCCAGGAACAAGGCCGCGAAGCCGCCGATGATATAGAAATTGCCGCCCTGCAATTCGGCCAGCCCGACGAGGATAACCATCATTGGGGCGTATTCGGTGAGGTTGGCCTGGGCGCGGATGCGGCGCAGGAGCGTCTCGTCGCCGCCGTCGGCAAGCGAGACGGAGGCAGCACCACGCTGGCGGACAACGCGGATGGAAAGGATCACGAGCCAGAGCGCCAGACAGCTGGCGAGAATGGTGGTGACGGGCAATGACATGATGACTTTCCTTCCAGGCTGGCATGCGCGGTATTACATTGGTTTCACTTAGGGCAGGCAGGATCGGATTTCAGCGCTTGAAACCAAATTTTCGGCTTGATCAGAATCAATGCGGGAATTGGCGGCACAATGCGATATTGCGGACAAGAAAAAGCTGCCTTAGCTTGCACAATCGACAGCACAGGAGGATAATATGTACAAGAAAATTCTGGTCCCGATCGCCACCGGACACGATGATAAATACAAGCAGGCGCTTGAAGTCGCGCAATTGCTGGCCGGCGGCGAGGGCACGATCATCCTGTTTCATGTCATCGACGAATTGCCGGGCTATGTGACCTCGCAAATTCCCAAGGAGGTTCTGGTCGACAGCCACAGCCATATGCGCGGCGAACTCGACACGCTGGCGAAAACCGTGGACGGCAATACCGAGGTCGATGTGATCAGCGGGCATGCGAGCCGGACCATCCTGGAATATGCCGAGGAAAAGGGTGTGGATTGCATCATCATCGCCTCGCACAAGCCGGGACTGGAGGATTATTTCCTGGGTTCGACGGCCTCACGCGTGGTGCGTCACGCCATCTGCCCGGTGCATGTGCTGCGGTAATCCAGTAGCCGGCGTCAATTGCCGGTCAGCGCGGTTATCTTCGCGTGCAAATCCCGTGATATGATGAGACCGTCGCGGTCGGCAGCTTCGCGTGCGGCCAGACGGCTGGTTCCGGGCAGGCGCGCGCCTTCCTGATCAGTAATGGCGGTAACCAGTTTCTCGAACCGACCGGCAAAGCGGTTATGGGTGACCTGGCCTGCATCAATGGTGATGAAGAACTGGCCGGTGCCGGGCGGCGGGCCCTGATCGTTGAAGAAGGTAGAGGCCTCATAGCTGTAATTGGCGCCGGTCAGGCTGGCGGCAAGCACTTCTACCATCAGGGCCAGCGCGGCTCCCTTGGCATCACCGGCCGGGAGCATGGTGCCCCCCAGGGCCGCCTTTGCGTCGGTGGTCTCGTTACCGTCGGCATCGAGCGCCCAGCCGGCGGGTATCGGGTCGCCGGTCTGGCTGGCGGCCATGATCTTGCCGCGGGCGACCTTTGACAGCGACAAATCCATCACCATGGGCGGATTGCCGTGGCGGGGGACCGAAAAAGCGATCGGGTTGGTTCCGAAAAGGGCCTCATTACCGCCCCAGGGCGCCATGGATTTGGGTGTATTGGCGACCATAATCGCCATGATGCCGCGTTCGGCCAGCCGCTCAACATGGGCGCCGAGCTGGCCGCAGTGATGTGACCGGGTGATTGCCGCGCCGGCAATGCCGGTCTTGCGCGTCAGGGGCACGAGTTGTTCGATGGCCATGTCGATCGCCGGGAAGGCAAAGCCGTTCAAGGCATCGACGATGAGGAAGGCAGGCGTGACGGTCTCGCAAACCGGTTCAGCCTCGCCCTTGACCTTGCCGGCACGCGCCTGCGCGCAATAGGCGAGGACGCGGGAAAATCCGTGGCCTTTCTGGCCATCGGCCTCGGCATCAACCAGGGCAGCGGCAACGCTGGCGGCATTGGCGCGGGAAACGGAATTTTCCTCAAGTGCTTTCGAAATAAGGACCGCCGCTTCTACCCGGCTGAGGCGGAGTTCTTCGGTCATGGGTTTGGTCTCCCGGCGGGCTTGCCGATGGTATTCGATATTAACGAAAATCGGCGCAAAGCTGCATGTTCTGCAGCAATACGCCGGTTTTCAATCCTGATGTCAAATATCAGGCCGAGCGGTAAAGCTTGGTCATGACAAATTCCTTGTGGCCGAGCGCTTCAGCCGCAGTCAGGCGGCCATTGGCGGTTCTGCCAATCATCTCGATCAGCGCGTCACCAGCCTGATCGATGGTCATTTCGCGGGTCAGAACACCAGTTACATCTACGTCAATGTGTTCGCTCATGGTGCGAAGCGTACGCGGGTTTCCGCTGATCTTGATCACCGGGACGATCGGGTTGCCGACGACATTGCCCTGGCCGGTCGGGAATGTGTGAACTACATAGCCGGCGGCGGCCATCAAGGTCACGCATTCGGCGGCAGCAGAGGAGGTGTCCATGAAGTAAAGACCGCGGCCCTTTTGCGGCGCTTCGGCAGGTCCAAGCGCATCGATATAGGTCGAAGTGCGACCGATTTTCTCGAGATTGCCGAGCGCCTTTTCCTCGATCGTGGTCAGTCCACCCAGGATATTGCCCTTGGTCGGCTGGCTGTCGGACAGGTCATCGGTCTGATGGGCGAAAATCACATCGTCCTGATAGGCTTGAAAGATCTTCATGAACGCGGCAGCCGCTTCGGGATTTGCCGCACGCTTTTCGCAGATATGCTCGGCACCGGTAATCTCGGAAGTTTCACCAAAACAGCCGTAAAGGCCATGCGGCACGAGCTTGTCATACATGTTGCCGACCGTCGGACAGGACGACAGGCCTGTGGTCGTGTCGGATTCACCGCATTTGGTTGATACCCAAAGATCGGTCAGCGGACATTCGACACGCTGCAATTCGCTTGCCCAGTGCACAAATTCCTTGGCCTTGCGGCTGGCGGCGGCAATCGTCGCGATATCGCCATTCTGCTCAATCGAAAATTCGGCGACCGGTTTGCCAGTTTCACGAATACCGTCGGCGATCACCTTGGTCCATTCCGGCTCGATGCCGATGACGATACATGCTGCTACATTGGGATTTGCGCCCGTACCGATCATGGTGCGGAAATGCAATTCAAGATCCTCGCCGAATTGCAGCCTGCCATAGGCATGCGGCAGCGCCAAAGTGCCCTTGATGTTGTTTGCGACTGCTTCACAGGCCGCATTCGAGATGTCATCGACGGGAAGAGTTACGACATGGTTGCGAACGCCAACCCTGCCATTTTCACGGACGTAGCCGTATATTTTGCTATTTTGATCCATTGAGGCGGCTCCGTACTACCAACGTTTCGTTTTTACATTATGGGTATGGACATGTTCGCCCTTCTTGATGGGGGCAATCACCTTGCCGATATCCTCACCATATTTGATCGCAGTATCACCTTCCGCAAGGTCGACCAGGGCCACTTTGTGACCGATCGGGATATCTGCATCCGATTTCAGATTGAAATCGCTATTATCTTCGGTCACGACACAAAGCATGTCTGTGCCAGCAGTCAGGCCTTCCACCACGACTACGCCTACATTGTCCTTCTTGTCATGAACCAATAACTGGGGTTGGGCCATCCGGTCCTCCAAAGTTGTGAGTTTTGGACGTAATACATATATATGAATTCTTGTACAAGACTTATTTTGAATATATGCTGCATCCGGCGAAAAATTTGAAGGCATGGAACATTGCAAACATCCAAATCTCCTGATGTCCCGTTGTACCGTCACGTCTACCAGGTGATCCTGGACCGGATCATCAATGGCGAATTAGGGCCTGGCGCCATGCTGCCCAGCGAGACCGATCTGGGCATACAGCTCGGGGTCAGTCAGGGAACAGCCCGCAAGGCACTGAGCGAATTGGTGCAGGCCGGAATTCTTGACCGGCAGCAGGGCAGAGGAACCTTTGTCGCAACGACTACGCCTGAAAATGCGCTGTTTCATTTCTTCAGATTACGCAAACCGGATGGCAGCATGGCAATTCCATCCATGGTCAGCGAAGAATTCTCAAAAAGACGGATGCGGGCAAAGGAACGCGACCTGTTTCCAGCAGGCGACGAGCAAGTATTTGAAATCTCGCGCCTGCGGCGTATCGAGAACGCACTTGCAGCGCATGAGATTGTCTGCCTTCCGGCAGGCCTGTTTCCCGGTCTGGCAGAACGAGCGCCAATGCCAAATGCCCTTTATCCTTTTTACCATCAAGTATATGGCATCGCGATTGCGCGGGCAGAAGAATCAATTACGGCAGGAATTGCCACGGAACAGGATGCCAGCCGGCTGGAGATCAAACCAGGCTCACCCTTGCTGGTGGTCGAACGCAAAGCATTCGATCTTTCAGATCGGCTGATCGAATTGCGGTTCAGCAAATATCTGACGGAAAGATTGCGCTATGAAGTTACGCTGAAATGATATCAGCGTGTCGTTGCGCAGGGCGCTAATCGCTCAATCCCCGAAGCGACCATTCCATGTTTTTCACAGTTTCCTTGTCAGTCCGCCGCAAATGGGAATAGCGGTCCGTAGCGGTCATCGAAGAAATCGGGCTTAAGTCCCTGACATATGCAAATGCCGATCCTGTTTGAACTGGAAGGAAGGCACAATAGGCGGCAAAAAGCAGCACATAGAAGGCTGTATATGCCAATACCTTGTCTACCGGTTTTTCCTGATCTTCATCCGTCTCGCCTGCTATCACGAATTGGGTCCGAACTTTCTGTCTGGGAACCCAAACGCCCTGCGGCACCGGAAAACCGAGTCTTCCCATGGCACAACTCCATAATGATACCCGACCCAGCGGGCGCAATCTGGCAGATCGGTGTTAAATTCAGATTTTCATAAATGATCGGATTTAAGTCTCATTGTAATTAAGCGAGCTTTGGATCATCCATCAGGGAATCGCCAAAAGTTTCACGCAACAGGTTCTTGCGAACCTTACCGGTCGCATTTCTGGGTATTTCATCAACTACGCGGAATGTATCCGGCACCCACCATTTCGCGACTTTGCCGTCATATATTTCGTTCATATGATTTTCGGTGAATTTTGAACCCGCTTTTTCAACCAGCAAAAGCAGTGGCCGTTCGTCCCATTTTGGGTGTTTTGCAGCAATTACGGCCGCATCGGCAATTGACGGATGTCCCAGCGCCAGATTCTCCAATTCCACTGTAGAGATCCATTCGCCGCCAGACTTGATGATGTCCTTGGAACGGTCGCGGATGGTCATGAAACCGTCCTCATCAATCGTGGCAACATCGCCGGTAGGAAACCAGTTTCCGTTCCTGAGATCATTACCTTCCGACTGGAAATAGTTATTCATCACCCAATGGCCCCGGCAATAGAGGTTGCCTTGCGCCTCGCCATCCTCTGCGAGCCGATTGTCTTCGTCATCAAATACGCCCAGCTCGATGCCGAATGCCGGCCTGCCCTGGCTGCACCGCAGATTTTCCTGATCGTCATTGTCCAGCGCATCATGCTTGTTCTTCAGATTGTTGACGGTTCCAAGCGGGGACAGTTCGGTCATGCCCCAGGCGTGCAGAACTTCGACATCATAGCCCGTTCTGAACTTTTCGATCATTGAGGGCGGGCAGGCCGATCCGCCAACAACGGTTCGTTTCAGGTAGGGCAGTTTGTCCCCAGACTGTTCGAGATAATCGATCAAACCGGCCCAGATTGTCGGCACGCCTGCCGAGACCGTGACCTTTTCCTGATTGAAAAGTGTGGCGATGCTTTTTCCATCGAGATTGGGGCCGGGCATTACCATTTTTGTTCCCACCATCGGAGCAGCATAGGCGGTGCCCCAGGCATTGACGTGGAACATGGGAACAACGGGCAGCAGGCAGTCGCGGGCCGACAGGTTTACCACGTCGGGCGTTGCGCTCATCATCGCATGGATGAGGGTCGAGCGGTTTGAATATAACACGCCCTTCGGGTTTCCTGTCGTGCCGGAGGTGTAGCAAAGTGAAGAGGCATCATTCTCGTCGAGGTCATCGGGCCATTGGTAATCCTCATCTCCGCTTTCGATCAGATCTTCGTAAAACTCCAGCCATGGATATTTTTCCGCAGTCTCCTCATCGCGCGGTTCCATCAGAACGAAGGCTTCCACCGTCTTCAACTTGTCCCGCAGGCCTTCGACCAGTGGCAAAAAGGTGGCATCGAAAAAGATCATCCGATCTTCGGCATGATTGATGATGTAGGTCATCTGGTCGGCAAACAGTCTCGGATTTATCGTGTGGCACACCTGCCCATTGCCGGAGATGGCGTAGTATAATTCGAGATGGCGAAAATTGTTCCACGCGATGGTGGCAATACGGTCGGACTTTGCCAATCCGCGTTTGTTGAATACGGATGCCAATTTCAGGGCGCGTCTTCGGATTTCGGCGTAGTTGGTTCGGTGTTGGCCACCTTTTGTATTGACTGAAACCACTTCCGTATCGCTGTGATAAGAAGCAGCATGATCAATGATCGCCGAAATTAGAAGCTGGCGATCCATCATCAAACCTTGCATGAAATTCTCCCTCTTGACGCCTGAGGCATATGATAGAACCTTGCATATCTACAATTTGCATGCTGGCAGGTTTCATCATGCGCTCATCCAGGACCATGGTATGAACGACAGGAAAGTCAACCCAATCCGGGAAACCGATGAGACAGCGCGAACGCTTGCCCGCAGCCTTGTCGATGGAGCGCTGTTTGGTGCACTTGCCGCGCTGGAACCAGAGACCGGTTATCCTGTTGTCAGCCGGATTGCCGTTGGAACCGATGAAAATGGCCAATTGATCTCGCTGGCGTCGGACTTGTCCGGCCATTCCAAGGCGATCGAACATGACCAGCGCTGTTCCATCCTCCTTGGCGAACCGGGCAAGGGTGATCCGCTCGCCCATCCCCGGATTACGCTGGTTGGAAAGCTGAATAAAATCGCCCGCGATTCATCAGAAATTACAACTTTGCGCGAAACCTGGCTGGCCAGGCATCCCAAAGCCGCTCTGTATATTGATTTCGGCGATTTCAATTTCTATCGCCTTGGGCTGGAACGTGCCTTCCTGAATGGCGGATTTGGCAAGGCCTATGTGCTTGAACCAACAGATCTTGGGGTGCAATCGTGAAGGTAGATTCGGCAAAGACGGAGCCAGTCGGCATTGATCGACAAGTAAGAGCAAGTTGCCGAGACCGGTGTTTTATTGCCAAATTGGATAAATGGGTGAGCGGGTGACAGCAAAAGAACCAGAATTCTCATTGGGAATGGAAGAGGAATATCTTCTCGTCGATGAGAAGACCCTCAACGTTACGCCGGCACCCGACGCGTTTATGAAGGAATGCCAGGATGCACTCTCGACCAAGGTCAGTCCGGAATTCCTGCAATGCCAGATCGAGGTCGGGACCGGGGTTTGCAAGACCGTTGCAGATGCACGAGCGGACCTGACCAATCTCCGGCGCACGATTACCGGTATCGCAAAAAGTCACGGCCTGCAGGCCATTGCGGCTTCAACCCATCCCTTTGCTGCCTGGCAGCAACAGAAGTTTACCGAGAAGGAAAGATACCGGATCCTGGAACGCGATCTAGCCGGCGTAGCCCGGCGCATGTTGATCTGCGGCATGCATGTTCATGTCGGCATCGAAGATGATGATCTCAGGATCGACATGATGAACCAGATCCCGTATTTCCTGCCGCATCTGCTGGCGTTGTCGACTTCGTCGCCATTTTGGGAGGGTTCAAAGACCGGATTGCGGTCCTATCGGCTGACCGTGTTTGATAATTTGCCAAGGACAGGCCTGCCACCGGAATTTGCCAGTTTTGCCGAGTATCAGCGTTCGCTTAATACGATCATCAATACGGGGATGATCGAGGATGCGACTAAAATCTGGTGGGATCTCAGGCCGTCTGCGCGCTTTCCCACCGTGGAAGTGCGCATTTGCGATGTGTGCCCCAGGCTTGAGGATGCGCTGGCGATCGCAGCAGTAATCCAAAGCCTGTTTCGGCTTTTGTACAATCTAAGGGCCAACAATCAGCGATGGCGGCAATATGACCGGTTTCTGATCGCGGAAAACCGCTGGCGGGCGCAACGCTATGGTGTATCCCGCGGGCTGATCGATTTCGGACGCCAAAGTGTCGTTGATTTTCCAGAACTCATGAATGAGTTCATCGAGCTGCTTGAAATCCATGCCGAAAAGTTGGGTTGTCTGGACGAATTGAGGAATGTCCGGAAAATCGTTGAATCCGGAACGAGTGCCGACCGACAGATTAGAGTCCATGAAGACGCGCTATCAAAAGGCGCTAACGAGGAGGAAGCGTTACGCGAAGTGGTCCGGTCCCTTGCTTCAGAGTTCACTGAAGGGCTTGATGACTGACCCCTACGCTGCCGAATTTAAAATGGCTGCAATACCTTTACCGTCGGAGAGGATGGCAAGGTCGCCAGCGAGACCGTCATTGAGCGGCTGCCGGTAATCTCGGTTTCAAACCCGTCCTGCATGCCTGCCAGAAATCTCTGCAGGGAAAACTCGGAAAAATAGTGCATCGGGATTACAATGCTGGAGCGCACTTGCCCGGCCAGTTCGATCATCCCTGCCTGGCTCATGGTGTAGGTGCCGTCAACCGGCATGAAAATAACATCGAGCCTGCCGATTGCCGCAATATGTTCCGGTGTGAGCTTGTGGTGTAAATGCCCAAGATGACCAATGCAAAGACCGGCGACCTCGAAAATGAAAATCGAGTTTCCGCCTTCCTCATACATGAAACCTTCCGAATACAGATCCGTCGGCACATTGCGGATGTAGATATCTTCCACCCGCAGCCGATGTTCGGCCGGCCGCTGACCATCTGCCGATTCCCAGCCCTTCAGCACATGCGGGATCGCGGGATCGGGGAACATGGTGTAATGGGAGGAATGAGCATGGTTCATGGTCACGACGTCCGGCGGGCCGCCATCGCCCGGAAATCCGGCATAGTCGGTTACGACTGACACGCCGTCTTCTGTTTCAATTCGGAACGCCGAATGGCCGACATAGGTGATCTTGACTTCGCTTGACCCGGTCGCAACCGGCTGAAAAGCCGCCTTCCATACTTTGGGTGCCGACCTGTCATTGGCAACCGCAAGGCAGGTGCTGACCTCGGCCTGGGCGGCGGCGTTGGGCACGACCGCAACCGTAAGCGCCATGATCAATAGCGGTGTTCGAAACAGACCCATGAGCCTGCCTGCGAAATTCATCATGCTTGCGGTCATCGCCATGCTCCGTTTCTGACAGGGTATATTGCCATAGATAGAGGTTTTGCCAAGCTTGACCAGCAGCAAATTTTTGCGAGCTCGATCTTCCCAGATTTTGGAGATTCAGATGAACGCTGCCGCCCCCCAGACGCCAAGAACCCCGATCCATTTAAGGACCGGGGTTCCTGGAGAGAAAGGGATGTTGATCCCTTTGAAGCTTTGGGGGTTTCCTGAGAAGAAACCCCCTGTTGGGCCCTTTCGGGTCCTGCGCACTTGAAGGTCGGGCCGT
>JBCCEP010000092.1:0-11431 GCA_039030215.1 Pseudomonadota bacterium | reverse complement strand
TCAAGTGCGTCATTTAAGTGCCTGACAAATCGTCAAAAATGACTACAACACCGTGCCGTTGGCGGAAATTACCAATCCTGTCGGATTTCGATGGGGAATTACGTGCATTATCCGCCAGGGGATTTTTATGAAAGACATTTTATACGCGCTGAGCGAGATGGTTGCCGAAGGTGGTCGGATCGCGATGCAACATCATTGCCAGGTAACCCAGGTGCTTTCGAAGGAAGATGACACACCGCTGACGGCCGCTGATTTGGCGGTCGATGCGTTTTTGTGTGATGCACTGGCCAGCCAGTTCCCTGACATTCCGGTTGTTACCGAGGAGCGTGCCGCTTCCCACAGAAGCGCGATTGGGCAGGGCAGGTTCTTTCTGGTCGACCCAATTGACGGGACAAAGGAATTCGTTGCCGAGCGTGGTGAGTTCACCATCAATGTCGGTCTGATCGAAAATGGAAATCCGGTCGCCGGCGCGGTCTGCGCACCGGCGGTCGGCCGTTTGTTTGCCGGTGCGATCGGCGAAGGAGCGTTTGAGCGCCCATGCGAGGGTAGTTCGGACAGTTTTGTGGCGCTTGTTCCAGCAAGGCCTGATAACAATGCACTTAATGTCGTCGCAAGCCGCTCCCACCTGACAAGCGCGACCAGCGCATTCATCGAGGCCAACAAGGTAGCGCGCACCGTAAATGCCGGCTCTTCGCTAAAATTTTGCTTACTTGCTGCCGCAGAAGCGGATTTATATCCGCGCTTTGGCCCGACTATGGAATGGGATACCGCCGCCGGACATGCGGTTCTCGCGGCAGCAGGCGGTTTTGTGGAAGAAATTTCCGGTGTTCCGCTGAAATATGGCAAGCCAGACTATCGCAACCCCGATTTCATCGCTTATACACCGGCAACGCAGTTTTCCCTGCCGTGATAGTATGGATTGATTCTGGAATGCCTCCAGTACTGACGGAATAGATTGAATGCTCACCCATTTGCAGAAACTGGAAGCTGAAAGCATCCACATCATGCGAGAGGTGGCCGCTGAGGCCGAAAATCCCGTGATGTTGTATTCGATTGGCAAGGATAGTGCAGTCATGCTGCATATCGCCATGAAGGCGTTCTTTCCGGCAACGCCACCTTTTCCGCTTCTCCATGTCGATACGACCTGGAAATTTCGCGAAATGATCGAGTTTCGCGATGCAACAGTTTCTACTTTGGGACTGGAATTGATTGTCCATATCAATCAGGAAGGCGTTGAACAGGGGATTGGCCCATTCAGCCATGGTTCCGCGGTTCATACCGATGTGATGAAGACCACTGCCCTCAAACAAGCGCTGGAAAAACACGGCTTCGATGTTGCCTTCGGAGGTGCACGCCGTGATGAGGAGAAGTCTCGCGCCAAGGAAAGGATATTTTCCTTCCGCTCCGAGGACCATCGCTGGGACCCTAAGAACCAGCGCCCGGAACTTTGGAAAATCTACAACACCCGCATGTCGCATGGTGAATCCATTCGTGTCTTCCCCTTGTCGAATTGGACCGAGCTCGACATCTGGCAATATATCTGGCTCGAAAAGATACCCATCGTTCCACTGTATTTTGCTGACGAACGGCCGGTTGTCGAGCGTGACGGAACACTAATCATGGTCGATGATGATCGCATGCCGATCCGGCCTGAAGAGAAGGTGGAGTATCGTAAGGTACGCTTCCGTACGCTTGGCTGCTATCCACTTACCGGCGCGGTTGAAAGCAGTGCCGACACGCTGACTGCCATCATTCAGGAAATGCTCCTGACCAAGACCTCCGAGCGCCAGGGAAGGGTGATTGATCACGACCAGGCGGCTTCCATGGAGAAGAAGAAGCAGGAGGGCTATTTCTGATGGCTCACCAATCCGATCTCATCGCTAGTGACATTCTTGCCTATCTCAAATCGCATGAGGAAAAATCGCTGCTGCGGTTCATCACCTGCGGAAGTGTTGATGACGGCAAATCCACCCTGATCGGGCGCATGCTGTATGAATCGAAGATGATCTTCGAGGATCAGCTTTCCGCACTCGAAACCGATTCCAAAAAATCCGGTACCCAGGGGCAAAACATTGATTTTGCCCTCCTGGTCGACGGTCTGGCCTCTGAACGCGAACAGGGGATAACCATCGACGTCGCCTATCGGTTCTTCTCCACTGACAAGCGCAAATTCATTGTTGCTGATACGCCGGGCCATGAACAATATACAAGAAACATGGCAACCGGCGCCTCCACGGCCGATCTGGCCATCATTCTTGTCGACGCCCGCAAAGGCGTGATCACCCAGACTCGAAGACATTCGCTGATTGTGTCGCTGTTGGGAATTCGCAATGTTGTCCTGGCCATCAACAAGATGGATCTGGTTCGCTACAGCCAGAAGAAATTCAATACCATTGAAGCTGATTACCGGGAGTTTGCCGAGGGCTTGGGAGAGGGCCATGGCGTGAAGTTTGACATAACGGCCATTCCCGTCTCCGCGTTGAAGGGCGACAATATCGTCACTTCCAGCCAGAACATGACCTGGTTCGAAGGTCCGAGCCTGCTCGAATTCCTTGAAGAAGCACCAGCAGGCGAAAATCTGGAGAAAGCAGCGTTCCGCATGCCCGTCCAATGGGTCAACCGGCCAAATGCCGATTTCCGCGGCTTCTCCGGCCAGGTTGCGTCCGGCAGGATCAAGGAGGGTGATTCCATTCGGGTGCAGCCCTCTGGCAGTAAGACCAAGGTAAACCGTGTTGTCACACTTGATGGCGAATTGAAAAAGGCGGTTGCCGGACAATCGGTAACCCTGGTGCTGGATGACGAGATCGATATTTCCCGTGGCGACGTCATCTCGGAAGCAAAAAGACCGGCAGAGGTTGCGGATCAGTTTGAGACGACACTGATCTGGATGGCTGAAAGTCCAATGCTTCCGGGCAGGCCGTATTTGCTCAAAACCGGACCAAAGACGGTGCGGGCAACGATAACGGCGCCAAAATACCAGATCAACGTCAACAGTTTCGAACATGTGGCAGCCACCAAGCTGGAACTCAACGAAATTGGGGTTTGCAATATAGCGACAGACCAGCAGATTGCGTTTGATCCCTACACAGACAATCGTGAGACCGGTGCCTTTATTCTTATCGATCGTTTGACGAATGCTACCGTCGGTGCCGGTACAATCCACTTTGCCTTGCGCAGATCTGCCAACATTCACTGGCAGGCGCTTGATGTGAACCGAAACCTGCGGGCTAACCTGAAACTGCAAAAGCCTGCCGTATTATGGTTCACCGGATTGTCGGGATCGGGCAAGTCCACCATAGCCAACATCCTGGAAAAGAAACTGGCCGCAATGGGCCGTCATACCTATCTGCTTGATGGTGATAACGTCCGCCACGGATTGAACAAGGATCTGGGCTTCACCGATGCCGACCGGGTCGAGAACATCCGTCGCGTTGCCGAAGTTGCAAAGCTAATGAGCGATGCCGGTTTGATCACGCTTGTATCTTTCATATCCCCCTTCCGTTCCGAACGGCGCATGGCCCGATCCATGATGGAGGAGGGCGAGTTTGTGGAGATTCATGTCGACACGCCCCTTGAGGTCGCTGAATCGCGTGACGTGAAGGGGCTTTACGCCAAGGCGCGGGCTGGTGACATCAAGAACTTCACTGGAATTGATTCACCTTATGAACCGCCGAATAATCCTGAATTTGCGATCAATACGGTCGAATTGACGGCAGAGCAGGCCGCGGACAACCTCTTCAACTACCTGCTTGAACGCGGCATCATCGATACCTGACAGGGAGAAGCACCATGTACACCTTGATCGGTTCCCCCAAGACCAGGGCATTCCGGGTATTGTGGATGTTGGAGGAGCTTGGTCTTGAATACGAACTCAAACCGGAACCGCCGCAGTCAGAAGGTATTTTGAAATATAATCCCTCCGGAAAGGTTCCGGCAGTCTTGGCCGACGGTTCGACGCTTCTTGATTCTGTAGCGATTATCCAGTTTCTCGCCGACAATCATGGCAAGTTCACTTTTCCCGCCGGAACGATCGAACGGGCGAAACAGGACAGCTTCACCCAATTTGCCGTCGATGAGCTGGAGGGCCCTTGCTGGAACTTTGCCAAACACTCTTTCATCTTGCCAAAGGAACTTCGCACGCCGGACGCTAAACCCGCATTTCGTTATGACTTTGAAAAATCCCTTACGGTATTTGAAAAACGTCTGGGCGACCGTCAATATGTCATGGGAGATGATTTCACGATTGCTGACCTGGTTATCGGTCACATCGCCGGCTGGGCTAAGAACTGCAAATTTGAATGGCCTGAAGGACCGGTCGGCGAATATTTCGAGCACGTGCGATCGCGGCCTGCATTCCTCAAGGCATGGGAAATTCGCGAGGCTGATTGATTGATAAACAGGAAAAAAGGCTAGAGGTGCGAGGGGCATGTTCATCCCTTGAACATCGATCCACTGGCCACCACAACACAAGTGGATTATGCCCCTCGCACCCTCCTGTCAAAAGCGGCTTAAATGCCATGCCTAGACCCCACAATCAGGCATCTTCGCTCTCGACAAACCGACACTGCATGCAAGGAACTAATATTAAGTTAATCAAATAATTCGAAATCATCCCATTTTATTTCGGGTTCATTTGCGCTTTGTCTTGCCGTTATTGGAAAGCAAAGTTAAATGGCACCGATGTAATGGTTTAAGTAACGGCAGGTTGGACCAGAACGGAGAAGTGACATGGCAGTTTCGGACATGGGGGATGCGGATGTGGCAACGGTGATCGATGGCCGCAAGATCGCGGACGAACTCATTGAATCGGTGAAGCTGGAGGCAGAAAAACTAAAGAGTTCAACTGGCACTACCCCCGGTATTGCCGTTGTGATTGTCGGCGAAGACCCCGCAAGTCAGGTCTATGTCCGCTCAAAGGGCAACAAGGCCGAGGAATGCGGTTTCAAATCGGTCACCCACACGCTTCCTGAAAACACCAGCCAGTCCGATCTGCTGAACCTGATCGCCGACCTTAACGCCGACACCAGCATTCACGGCATTTTGGTGCAGCTGCCATTGCCCGACCATATTGCCGAGGGTGAGGTTATTCAGGCAATTGCGCCGGAAAAGGATGTCGACGGCTTCCATTTCGTCAATGTCGGAAGGTTGACCACCGGCGAGGTTGAACAGGCTTTCGTTCCTTGCACACCGGCCGGTTCCATGGTGCTGTTGCGCAAGGCACTGGGCAAATCCGACTTTTCCGGAATGAACGCAGTTGTCGTGGGTCGATCCAATATTGTCGGCAAACCGGTTGCGAGCCTCCTGCTTGCCTCCAATGCGACCGTGACAATCGCCCATTCGCGTACGAATGATCTTCCCGGACTTTGCCGTACAGCAGATATCCTGGTTGCAGCGGTCGGCAGGCCGGAAATGATCAAGGCGGATTGGGTGAAACCGGGCGCCTGCATCATTGATGTGGGTATCAACCGGATTGACGCTCCTGAGCGCGGTGAAGGCAAGAAACGCCTGGTCGGCGACGTCGCCTATGAGGAATGCGCCAAGGTTGCCGGGTCAATCACGCCGGTACCGGGTGGTGTCGGGCCGATGACGATCGCGATGTTGATGGCCAATACGCTGACTGGCGCCTGCCGTGCTGCCGGTGTAGAACCACCGCAATTCTGATTGACAGCAAACTATCCCTTGTCCTCAAGATGCCGACGCAGTTTCTCGCACGGGTCTTCGCGTTCTACGCGGGGCGTGAACCAGATGAAGTCAAACGCCCGATCCTCCGCACTTCCGTTTTTGCCTTGATCGTCAAAATAGTCTGAGATGTCATCTTTGCCGCTGACGACCTCGCGAAAGGATATTGCCACGATCCCGGCATCCGGCTCACGGTTCCTGATGACGGCAGGAACGGCGTAATCCTTGCGGACATGACCGGAACCGGCAATGAGCACGACAATGCCGCGATCATCATTGTCGGCCCGTGCTGTCATCATCGTATTTGCAAGCCCACCATCTTTCAACCTTTGGACATTCACCATTGGCGCCAGGGCAGTCTTCGGCATTAGCCCACAATGGCCAACGTCCACCGCCTCAAGCAGTCCGTGTGATTGCTCTGCGGCCAGAGCGATATCGAAGCCGAAACGGTTTTGCTCCTCTTTGTCGAGCGCCTCTACGCCGCCCCGCCCAACAGCACGGATCATGTTTCGGTCTGGGTTGCCGGCAATCACATCCATCTGATGTTCGACAACTGCTTCCATTATTGGCTGGTAATCCTTCCACGCAGGCCAGCCGCTGGTTTCCCATCCGATCAATTTCCCGAATTTCACTGGATCGGGATCCATCATTAGGCGATCGATCTGGTTTTGCTGTTCGTAATCCAGCATTTCGAAAACAACCGAAGCATTATCGCCTTGCGGTAAGGCACCTAGTTGCAAGATGATATGCGCCTGCAGGCGGTGATGGTCTGGATTGTCATGCGTTTCACCGAGCAACACATAATTTGACTGCGCGGCAGTGTTGATCAGCGCGGACATGTCGACCACCTGTCCGCTGGAATTTACAATTTTTCCGGTCAGCGGATGGTCAGTGCCTTCAGTCGAAAGCCAATCATTTGCAATCGCCTGCGGTGCCAGTGCCAAGAAACCGGCGGCCAGGAACCAAACTGCGGATCTGTAGGAAAACCGTTCCATTCACTGTTTATAGGGTGTGATCCCGTTCAGTCTACACGACAGCGCTTGCGCCTTCTGCCGGATTGGTGACCAGCTGCCGCATGCCGTGAAACAGTTCGCGCCCCATGCCAAATTCGTTCTTGCTCAGATCCGGCTTTGCCGGTTGCCGTGCTGCAAGTTCTTCTTCGCTCACCAGTAGTTCCAGCGTGCCCGCCTTTGCATCAAGCCGGACCATGTCACCATTTTCGACCTTGGCAATCAGTCCGCCATCGAGAGCTTCCGGTGTCACATGGATAGCTGAAGGAATCTTCCCCGAAGCACCCGACATCCGCCCATCGGTGACCAGCGCGACCCTAAATCCGCGATCCTGCAACACGCCCAGTGGCGGAACCATTTTGTGAAGTTCCGGCATGCCATTTGCCTTGGGACCCTGAAACCGGAGAACCGCAACAAAATCCCGGTCAAGCTTTCCGGCCTTGAAAGCATCAACAATCTCGAACTGGTCATGAAAGACGATTGCAGGCGCCTCCAATACGTGGCGCTCCTCTTTTACGGCCGAGATCTTGCAGACGGCGCGGCCGAGATTACCCTGCAGCATCTTCAGGCCGCCATTCGGTGCAAACGGCTTTTCCACCGTTGCCAATATCTTGTCATTGCCGGCTTTTTCGGGCGCCTTTTCCCAGACGACTTCGCCGTCTTCGCCAAGCTTGGGTTCGTTTCGATATCCGGACAGACCTTCACCCCAGATGGTCTGGACATCCTCATGCAGAAGGCCGTTATCCAGAAGCTGACCGACCAGATATCCCATGCCACCTGCTGCGTGGAAATGGTTCACATCCGCCAGGCCGTTTGGATAAACCCGTGCCAATAGCGGCACACACTCGGCAAGATCGGCAATATCCTCCCAGCGCAATTCAATGCCCGCACATTTTGCCATCGCAACCAGATGCATGGTGTGGTTGGTCGAGCCGCCCGTCGCATGCAGGCCGACAATTCCGTTCACAATCACCTTTTCATCGACCATCCGGCCAACCGGCGTAAACTCGTTTCCAAGTGCAGTAATGGCCAAAGCGCGTTTGGTTGCCGCACGCGTCAAGGCTTCACGCAATGGTGTGCCGGGATTGACGAAACTTGCGCCCGGCAAATGCAGGCCCATAATTTCCATCAGCATCTGGTTGGAATTTGCTGTCCCGTAGAAGGTACAGGTTCCGGGCGAATGATAGGATTTCGATTCTGCATCCAGCAATTCTTCCCGGCCGACCTTGCCTTCGGCGAATAACTGCCGGATCCGGGATTTCTCATTATTGGGCAATCCGCTTGGCATCGGTCCTGCCGGAACAAAGACAGCAGGTAAGTGCCCGAAGGTCAGTGCCGCCATCACCAGTCCTGGAACAATCTTGTCGCAAATGCCCAGGAACATCGCTGAATCGAACATGTTGTGCGACAGAGCAATTGCCGTCGACGCGGCGATGACGTCTCGCGAAAACAGCGAGAGTTCCATGCCTGGCTGGCCCTGCGTAACACCATCACACATGGCAGGTACGCCGCCGGCAACCTGTGCCACACCGCCAGCTTTCCTTGCCGCTTCCTTGATCAGGTCTGGGTAGTCTTCATAAGGCTGATGTGCCGAGAGCATGTCATTGTATGCCGTTACAATCCCTACGTTCGGAACCACATCGCCCGCCAATGCATGTTTGTCAGCCTGCCCGCAGGCAGCAAAGCCATGGGCCAGGTTCCCGCAGGAAAGCGCACCGCGATGGGGTCCTTTCGTAATCTGTTCTTCAACATGTTCGAGGTAGATCTCGCGGCTTTTGTGGCTGCGCTCGATCAGCTTGTTCGTCACGTCGCCAATGCATGCAGTTACATCCATGGTACTTCCCTAGCCATAATGTTCTAGTTTCATGCCGGTATTAAAACCGGATCAGCGGCACCTGATTTGCAGATCAGGCAGCCCAGTAGATTTCGAGTTTTTTGTCCGCTGCGCCAAGAATGCTGCGGACAGGCATGTCTTCGGTAGGTCCGGCTTGCTTTGCCTTCTCTAGGACCTGCCGTTTTTCTTCACCCTCTATGTGCAAGATCAGATTATCCGCCGCTACAATGACGGGCAGCGTAAGGGTCAGTCTTTCCTCACCAGCACCTGGCGCGGTCATTTCAAGAACGAGATGCTTGGTGTTCGGGTCGATCGCTTCCGCCAACTTGCTCCCTCCAGGGAAAAAGGAGGCAGTATGCCCATCCGTACCCATACCCAGCACGCAGACATCAATTTCGCCAAGCGAACCGATCTCCTTTTCGGCAACTGCAATTGCATCATTTGTCGTGTCCGCGCTGCCGTCATGCAATGGCAGGAACTTCGCATGCGCCGCCTTGTCCTGAAGCAGCAATCTTGCGACAAATCCCATGTTCGAACGCGGATTGGCCGGTTCGACAAATCGTTCATCGACCAGCGTCACGGTTATCTTTTCCCAGTCAATATCTTTGCCTGACAATACTTTGAACAACAGTTCCGGCGTCGACCCGCCCGAGACCGCTAAGGCCGCCTTGCCGTTTTTCTCGACGGCTGCGGCCAAGGCATCGCCGATCCGTTCGGCCAACGCCTCCGCCAGTGCTTCCCTGCTGTCGAATTCATGAAACCGCATTTTGGAAATCAAGCCTCTTCCTCATGCCAGGTACGTCCGTCGCGCTCGACCAATGCGATCGCTGCAGAAGGACCCCAGGTTCCCGATGTGTAGCGTTTGCATTTGACGTCAGCACTTTTCCAGCCTTCGATAATGGGATCGACCCAGCGCCATCCGGCCTCCACTTCATCGCGGCGCATGAACAAGGTCGCATTGCCGCGGATGACATCAAGCAACAGGCGTTCATAGGCGTCAGGAGCCTTCGCCTCGAAACTGCTCGCAAAGCTCATATCAAGCGCGACCTCGCGAAGGCGCATGCCGCCCGGGCCAGGGTCCTTGATCATGATCATCTGGCTGACAGCCTCATCCGGCTGAAGCCGCAATACCAGTCGGTTCGCAACCAGCCTTCCGGCATCCTCCGAGAAGATATTGTGCGGCGCCGGTTTGAACTGAACCACAATCTCGGAAACCCGCTTGGCCATTCGTTTACCGGTTCGCAGGTAGAACGGCACACCGGCCCAGCGCCAGTTTTCAACCTCAGCCTTTATCGCGACGAAGGTTTCAGTGTCCGATTCTCCACCTTCAATTGCATCCAGATATCCGGAAACCGCCCCGCCCTCCGAAGCGCCATCGCCATACTGGCCGCGCACCGTCAGATCAGCCACGTTGGAGGCATCAATCGGGTTTAGAGCACGGAGCACTTTCAATTTCTCGTCGCGCACCGCATCCGCATCCATTGAGGAAGGCACTTCCATCGCTACCAGGCACAGCAACTGCATCATGTGGTTCTGCACCATGTCCCGGATCGCTCCGGACCGGTCATAATAGTCGGCACGTCCCTCGACGCCGAGTGTCTCTGCCACGGTTATCTGGACATGATCGATATGGGCTGAATTCCAAAGCGGCTCGTAGAGTGCATTGGCAAAGCGAAGCGCCATCAGGTTCTGGACTGTCTCCTTGCCCAGATAATGGTCAATGCGGTAGATCTGATGTTCATCGAAATGCTTGCCGACGACCGCATTCAGTTCTTCGGCACTTGCCAGGTCGTGACCAATCGGTTTTTCGATGACGAGCCTCGAATGCTCGCGCACCATGCCATGTTCATGGAGCTTTTCGGCAATATCACCAAATATCGACGGACCGACAGCCAGGTAGAAGGCGCGAACCCGGTCGCCATTGCCAAGCAATTCCCGCATCTCTTCCCAGCCGCGTTCAGACCTTGCATCGACCGATACATAATGGAATCGGTCGAGAAATGACTTGATCTTCACCTCATCCAGCTCATCCGGCGCAACATGCTCGTTTATCGCCTTCTCGGCGAAGGCACGAAACTCCTCATTGCTCATCTCTGCGCGAGCAGCGCCGATGACCCGCGAATCGCCGATAATCTGGCCGTCTGCCGCACGACGATACAATGCCGGAATGAGCTTTCGCTCCGAAAGATCGCCTGTGCCGCCAAAGACAACATAGTCAAACGGATCGACTGGGATAATCTGGCTTGTCATGGTCTGTTCCGATCATTGACGAGATGTGCGGCACCATTTGCCTAATTGTCAAATGTTGCAGCAGTTTTATATGCGCGCCGATTTGGGAATGGATCTTGTCCGGGCTGGCCGGATTTGTATCCGCAAGTTGTTTGTTCAGTTTCCCACTGACGGGCGCCTTATATTTAAATCGATTGAAATATGCAAGTCCGGCTGTGTTTGGGACTGCGCGACATCATGTCACTTTCAATTGACCGACAAAACCCGCCGCCCGATCCGGGCTGATCGATGCAATCCGGATCAGGTGGTCGAACCGTGTTGTCAAATCCCGGATTTGCTCCACCGAATTGATCACGAGATACATGCCGCCCAGATAGACGACAGCACGTTTCGGCCCAAAAACTGTAAACGGTGCCGAATAGGCTTTCAGCCCGTCATGCAGGAACAGGCGGAAGGTCGGATATAGTTCATCCAGTAGCCGGGCCATATGTTCCAGTTGCGCCTGGCGTGCACCGCGCGTCAATCCCGACCACATACCCACGCCGGCTGCCAGATTATAAAGCGTTTGGTAAGGCATCACCGCTTCGATGTCGGTCTCGGGCGTACGGGAATAATCCAGCTGCACCTGAACCTGTGTTTCCTTGGCTTCGATGAATTGCGGCTCTTCGGC
This sequence comes from Pseudomonadota bacterium, assembly GCA_039030215.1. Lineage (GTDB taxonomy): Bacteria > Pseudomonadota > Alphaproteobacteria > Rhizobiales > Rhizobiaceae > BOKV01. Next base: position 9 of record JBCCEP010000092.1, on the reverse strand, counting down.
ACTAAGCTC
>JBCCEP010000091.1:0-11502 GCA_039030215.1 Pseudomonadota bacterium | reverse complement strand
CGACGTCAACACAAGGGTTACAATTACCAAGCTCAACTAGTACCCTTTGCTCTTTGATCGTCATGCCACTTTGGCTGAACTCGGTTGCAACATGCAAACGGGAGACATTCCTATGGTGTCCCAAACAGCCATATTTGCCAGAAAAAGAGCAGATCATGGCCCAAAGCGTTTGCGATCTTCCTCCGCGCTTAACCCTGATAAGCCATCATGAGCCAATTGCATTTGACTGCTAGAACGCCAGGGCGTCGACTGCTTCGGCAGCCTCTTCAGCCGTCCATTGGCGGACAGGTGTCGGTGCGGCAACGCCGGTGAGAGGCAGGAACGTGCCTTCGCCCGCTTCATCAAGCAGGACTGATCCGCCAGGCGAGATCACCTCGATCGCGCCGTCATTGATCTGGAAGCCGTAATGTGGCTGGCCGACCGGCATTCCGACAGTCAGTTCGCCACCAAGGAACTCGGTGCCACGAAGGCCGATGGTCGCAACCGGTGTTGAGAATGCAACGTCGAGTGGCGATTCATTTCCAATTCGGCCAGAGATGAAACGGAATACTCCGACCACTATTGCCAATGCCTGGTTCGATTCACCATTTGGTTCATAGACGAACTCGTTGATGGTAATGCGTGCATTCTCGCCCAGGGTCAGGTTCGACTCATCGTCAAACCGGATCAGAAGCCGGGCGCCTGGACCAGTGCGGATCTCATCACCAACAAAGACCTGGCTGCCTTGCGCCAAATCGCTGGTGGCACCGACCGCGCTGCGGCTGGCGGTACCCTTTTGGCGCTCGACCTGACCGGCGGCCTGTTGGGCCCACGCTGGCTGGCCACATACTATGCCAACGAAAATCAGCGCTATGAATATTCTGATGATATTCCTCATGTGCAACATTTGTTGTGGTCCACGAACATCAAACATCTTGTACTGGCGACAGCCAAAACGCAACAAGCCGCAAGGTATCGGACCAAAGCAGGCTTTGCTGATCACGTTTCCAGCCTGGCTCGTGGCAGGCTCCGGCCGGCAATAACCGCGGCTGCCATTCGTTGCTGACCAAAATACAATAACTAGGCCGACCAATGGGTCGGAATCCAATCATCGAAGAATCTTAGTCAACTGAGAATCTCTATATGTCCTGATACCGCCGGATTAGATTTTACCTCTTTATCCAAAGCTTTCACGCATGCGTTCAACTGTTTCAGCTGGAGCATTGTTCTCATCCATCAGGCGGAATAATGCTTCGGTGAGACGGTCTTTGACTTTCTGATCATCGATCGGAGTTGTCTGACCCGGATCAGTTTCAAGATCATAGAGTACTGTGTTGGTGTCCTCCATTTTTTCGGGGAAATGATAGCTATGCGTACGCTGATCAGCCTTGGAACGGTGTGCAACTCGCAATAGTGGTACGCCCTTGGTGAAATCAAACGGTGGTACCAAGCTGGCGCTCTTCAACTCATCAACCGTGAACATTTTGGTCATGTGCGTTGGCATCAGCGTATACTGGAAGAGCTCCTGGTTCTTCATGTCTTTTGGATAGCAAAAGTAGGTGTATCGTCCATCAACGATATTGATACCGCCACCCCAATAGCCAAACATGGCCGCATCGCGCTGACTATCATCCTTACCCAGTAACGGAAGCAATGACTTGCCTTGCACTTCGGGCGGCAGTTCTGCGCCGAACATTTCACAGACTGTCGGCATCAGGTCGATGGTCTGGGTCAAGCTCTGCCGGCGCTCGCCGGCCTTGTCAGCGTGATCAGGATGATAAACGAATAGTGGAATATGTGAGATTTCCTCATAAAGAGGCATCCGATTTTTTGCCCACCAGTCATGCTCGCCCAGTAGAAAACCGTGATCGGTAGTCAGGATCAGTGCCGTATCATCCCACATATTGTGTTCATCGAAATAGTCGAGAAAACGACCTAGCAGATCGTCGCAGAGGCTCAACAATGCAAAATAATTTGCGCGTAGTTCATCGATCTCCTCCTGCGGTTCAGTAACGCGCTCGTAGCGAGGCCAGTCGAGTATCGTCCCACGATAATCGGTTGGAAACTTGTCCTTGAACCGTTTCGGCGCAAAGAACGGTTCGTGTGGATCAAAGGTCTCGATCTGCAGGAACCAGTCGTCAGCGCCGCGATTGGCGTTGAGAAAGTCGAATCCTGCCTCGAAACACTGAACCGACGGAAAGTCTTTCTCCTCTTTCATGAATTCGCGGTTGACCATGTAATTATAAGGGTTCTGTTTGGAATTCGGGTCGTTCTGACTAGGATGGTATTTTTCCCTAATTCGATCGATCGGCGAATCCAGAAGCACCTTCCAGGGGTCGGATTCTTGGCCGCGAATGAAATCGAACGAATTATACCGGGTGTGATAGGTGGCCCCGCCATCCTCCCAGTAGTGATAATGATCGGAGATCAGGTGCGAATATGCGCCGCTTGATTTGAGTAATTCCAGAAAAGAATTGTCAAAAGGCTCCAGCGGCCCCCAGCTGCGGTGCAAAAAGGTAAGTCGTCCGGTTTGCATGTCTCGGCGCGCCGGCATACACGGCATGGACCCAATATAGTGATTATCAAATGTGACACTTCGATCCGCCAGACGCTGGAAATTTGGCGTCTGGAGAAATCTTCCTCCATAAGACTCAAGCATCAGCCGATTGACGGAATCGAAAAGTAGAAAAACAACCTTCATATTTTAATCCTTCCGTGTATCGCCGGTTAAAATTCTCTCGCGTGATTTGGCATCGAAAAAATGGACATAGTCAGCATCAATTCTGAGCGCGAGCATTTCGTCAGGACTGAAACGCCTTACTTCAGGCAAACGCAGTTTGACGATCTGCCCATCTGAAAGTTCCGTGTTCAACAACATGCTTTCTCCCAGATTCTCAGAAAGCAATAGGCGGGCCGGAATACCGTCAGAATCCAGCCGGATGTGGCTAGGCCGAACGCCAACTACCAATTCGGTCCCGGTAAAGTCGCGCGGTGGTTTGAGCAAAGCGTCAACGCCAGCAATGCCAATTCCACCGTTTTCAATATTGGCATTCAGCAAGTTCATGGGCGGGCTACCGATAAAGGCCGCAACATCCATCGTTTTGGGATGATTGAACACTTCATCAGGTGTTCCGACCTGAATGATGTCGCCATCAAGAAAGATCGCCATTCTGTCCGCGATTGTCATCGCTTCTTCCTGGTCGTGGGTGACATAGATGGTAGTTACATCCATGCTTTCGTGAAGCCGACGCAATTCGATGCGCGTTTCCAACCGGAGCTGGGCATCCAGATTTGAAAGCGGCTCATCAAGCAGAAACAACCGAGGTTGACGCACAATTGCACGGGCAAGCGCGCAGCGTTGTTGTTGTCCACCACTAAGCTGTCCAGGTCGTCTGTGCAGCAGATGATCGATTTTCACTTTGCGTGCAGCTTCTTGCACTTGATCACTGATTTGCGCTTTATCAACCTCGTCCATCTTCAAAGGGAAAGCGATGTTTTCCTCGATCGTCATATGCGGATAGAGCGCATAGTTCTGGAACACCATGGCGACATTTCTTTCGCCCGGCTGCGCATACGTAATGTCCTGACCATCTACTGTGAGAGTACCGTTGTCTGGAAGCTCAAGCCCTGCAATCACCCGTAGCGTCGTTGATTTTCCTGAACCTGACGGTCCCAGAAGGGCAAAGAATTCGGACGGTTCGATATCAAGATCAATGTCTTTTAACGCTCGGAAGTCACCAAAATTCTTTTCGATTGATCGCAGTGACACCCTGCCCTTCTGATCGTTCATTGGCGCCCTCCCCCCTTCACCGCTCCAACAGTCAGACCCTTCACAATCTGCTTCTGTGCAAATATTCCGATGATAATCACCGGCAGCATGGCAAGCAGCGCTGCACCGGCCAGCTGCGCCCATAGGGTCTGTTCGACGGATACGAAGTTATACATCGCGACCGTAACCGGACGAACGTTGTTGCCACCAAGTTGGACGGCAAAAAGGAACTCGTTCCAGGCATTTAGAAATACGAAGATCGTGGTGACTGCGATACCACCGCGTACCTGCGGCAGGATTACATACCACAGTGTTTGCAAACGGCTGGCTTTGTCGAGATAAGCTGCTTCTTCCATTTCGCGCGGGATATCTTCCATGTAGGAGATCATCAACCAGATAGCGAAAGGAAGCGAAAAGGTCAGATAAACTGTGACCATTCCGCGATAGGTGTCCAGCCAGCCGATCTGGTTTAGAATCAGGAAATAAGGAATGACCAGCCCGACTGGAGGGATCATCTGGGTAACGAGCGTATAAAACCCAGCCGACTTTTTAGCCGGTAGTCGTAGCCTGGCAAAGGCATATGCCGCAGGTACGGCAAGCAGAATTGTAAGCAGCGTGGTCAGACTGGAAAGGATGAAACTTGTAATGAAGCTCGGAACGATCGAGAGACTGCTGAAGATCGCATCATTATAGTTTTTGAGGGTCGGTTCGAACACTACCCGCGGTGGGTAGGCCAGAACCTCCGTCTCTGATTTGAGCGAAACAACGACCGCCCAAAGGATGGGAAAGATCCAGGAAATCAAAAGAATTGCTACTACTACATAGAGCAAACTTGTTCGCCGGCGTTGGGAAGTCTTGTGCGAACTCACATCGGCCTCCTCAGCGGTTACGCGCCGTACGCACATAATAGAGTGCGCCGGAAACCAATAGCGTGATCACCAGCAGCGCAACTGCCTGCGCCGACCCATAGCCGAAATTCAACTGCACGAAAGACGTACGATAGGCGTAGAGATTGAGGATTTCAGTCGCCGTACCAGGGCCGCCGCCTGTGGCGGCGAAGATCGCGGCAAACGCCGAAAGCGCGATCATCGCCCGCATTATGACGACAATGATGATCGCCGGGCGTAACAACGGAAGGGTAATGTGAATAAAGCGTCGGAAGGCGTTTGCACGGTCAATCTTGGCCGCTTCGTAAATATCAGGAGGCAAGGATGCCAGACTGGCCAGCAAGACCAGGAACGCGAAGGGTGTCCACTGCCAGGTATGGATTATGATAACCGAAACGAGTGCCGGAATTGGCGATCCAAGCCAATTGATTGGTCCGATGCCCATGGCGGTTACGGCAAAATCAAGGACTCCGAAATTCGGAGCGAGCATCAATGTTCGCCAAAAAAGTCCGACAACAACCGGTGCCAATACGATAGGCAGGATCGCCGCGACCCGGAACAAGCCTTGGCCCTTCGGAATCTGCATGACGAGTAACGCCAAGCCCAGTCCAATGATCAATTGGGCTATGACGGTTGTTCCAGTGTAGATGCCGGTCAGGGAAAGCGCATGCCAGAAATTCGCGTCCCCAAACATTGTGCGGTAATTATCCAGCCCGGTGAAGCCGTCAAGAAATGGCATTGCCAGATTTTTGTTCTGGAAAGAACTCCAAATCAGATAAAGGAGCGGAAACGTCGTCGTTGCTAACAGCACCAGTATTGCAGGCGCTGCCATAGCAATCGCGAAGTTCCGCTCCTTCCTGGAGAATTTTCTGCGTTCGCTGTTCACATTAAACGCAGTCGCCTAGAGCGCTTTTTCGATCTTGCCTTGTGCATCGTTGAGCGAATCTGCCGGTTTGGCCTGCCCGACGAGGCTGGCCTGAATGGCAGTCGCCATGATCTCGCCGACCGCAGGCCATTGTGGTAATCGTGGACGCCATTCAACATCGGTATCTTCCTGGATGGAAGTGACCGCTGCATCAACAAGGCCGTCACCGGCACCGTTGAGCAGCGCTCGATATGCATCATCATTCCACACGGATGTTCGATTGGCGCCGAAACGTTTATAGGCGCCGTCGAAAGCATAGGACGTTGCGATCTGCGCTTCCTTGGAGGATGCCCACTGGATGAACAGCCAGGTTGCCACCTTGTCCTTTTGGGAAAGGGCGGCGTTGATCGGGAAACTCCAGTTCCAGATTGAGGTCACGCGGCGTCCCGAAGGCCCTTTCGGCCAGCGAGCAAAACCGACTTTGCCGATGACTTGCGACTTTTCGGGATTGGCAATTACTGCCGCAGAACTGTGTGAATCAATGTAGGAACCAAGCGTACCTTGTCCGAATGCGTCAGCAATGTCCGGCCAGTTCCAGTTCTCCACGCCGCTTGGCGCGTATTTGTTGAGCAGGTCCACATAATATTCTAGCGCTGCAACGGCTTCCTGGCTGTTGACCACCATTTTGCCGTTTTCGTTGAACCACTTACCACCATAGGCAAGGAGGATGGATGGGTAGATATACATATTCTGCCCGGCACCCTTGAAACCACGCAGTGCGGCCCCCCAAAGCCTTTGATCTGGGTTATGCACTTTCGCGGCATTTGCAACATAGTCTTCCAATGTTTCCGCCGGTCCGATACCTGCGCCGTCGTAAACATCTTTGCGATAGACCTGAACGGTAGCCTCGCCGTCATAAGGAATTCCGAAGGGTTTTCCTTCGATTGATGTGACCCCGCGCCAACCAGCTAATATGTCCTCATATTCGAACCAATTATTATCGGTCAGCTTGCTGTCCCCCAGATAAGTATCGAGGGGATCGACCCAACCATTGGTAACGTAAAGCGGATAAAACATCGGGTCGGCCGCATGGCTGGCCCAGGTTCCTGTCTTGCTTGAAAGGTCCAGGATTGCCTTTTGCCGGATTTGTCCCGGCGGTGTCATTTCCAGCCGAGCTTCGATTCCGGTCAGCGATTGGAAATCAGGAAGAAGAGCTTCCAGGTTTTTGAAATAGCCGGCAGGAATGACGCCGATGGTAATGGTAGAGCCTTCAGCCTGTCGCCAATCTATTTTTGCGTTTTCGAGGGCATCAAATTTTCCTTGGGCGAATGCCTGACTGCCCAGTACGCCAGGTGCGGCCAGCATCGCTGCGCCGACAGCGCTCGTTTGCAGTAGCCTTCTACGGGATACTTTGTGTCTCCCCTGACTATTTCCATAAGACCGGCGATGTGACATTTCATGATCCTCCCTAGTTCTGGACAATTTTGCTTTTGATCGAAAAACCCTGCTGGATGCAAAACAGATAAAGCATTGAACGCTTGTTGGGGCCGCTTTGGACAGCGCCCCGATTGCAGGAATATGAGTTGCGGTGGTACAGATTCTCCTTTACGATCTAAACATCCTAAACATTCTATCAATAGGATGTTTAATGCAAGCGATTTTTTAAATGATGAACATCTATGAAAACGTGCCGATCCCCAGATATGTGCAGATTGCCGATGTCATGCGGCATCGCATCAAGCGGGGCGTATGGCCCACGGGTCAGATGCTGCCATCAATCGATATGCTCATGGAGGAGTTCGGCGTGGCACGGATCACAATCCGTCAGGCGACGCAGCTTTTGGCCAGAGAGGGCTTGTTATCTCCCCAACGCGGACGTGGGACTTTTGTAACCGGTGAATCCGGCCGCGAACGTCGCTTGACGGTGCAGACCCAGCTGGATGATCTGGTGGAAATGTATCGTGGCGACAAGCCGGATCTGTCCAACATTGTTGAATCCCATTTGAATCCAAACCTCATGGAAGGTGATGGAGAAGCCGCAGAACGATATTTTCATATGCGACGAGTTCACGCCCGCGATGGCGAAGCATATTGCGTTGTTTCATTGTATATTGATGAGCGGATCTACAAGCTGGCACCAAAGCGGTTCCGCCGGGAAGTTGTGATCCCTCTATTGGCGACGCTGCCAGGGGTCGAAATCGCTAAAGCACGTCAAACCCTTAATATTGGCGCAGCCGACATTGATGTCGCCCGTGATTTACGTATCGCAGTCAATACGCCTGTCGCAGAAATCAGGCGCGTTTTCAACGGACCCGACGGATCGGTGATGTATCTTGGCGAGGCAATATACAGAGGTGATTACATTCATCTTGAGGTGGATCTCAAACCATAGAGGCAGCATTTGCCAATCTGGAACTGGCTATCGCTGATCACGAAGAGCATTATGATGTCTGCTTTCTGGCTCATAGCGGACATTGGTATAATTGCACACCGCAGCATCACGAAAGAGACCAAGAGCTGCAAAACCAGCGTGCCTTACTTTGGTCTCTAGTTGATCGCCTCTGACCTGATCGTCCAGGAACCGGCTTCCTGCCTTGCCAATTGCTTCAGTCTCATTTGGGCACGGAGAGCGCGAGTGGTCGGTTCCACTAATGAATATTTTCCATTGATTATCGAAGCTGGTCCTGTGCCGATCTGCAAACAAGTCATTGTAGATCCATGTTCGTCAAGACCGACGAACTGGGTCGGAGTATCTTGGACGACACTCGTCAGGCCGTTCTTGGTCAGGATCTTTTGACATCCGCGCATTGATCGATACTCGCCAGTCATGGATGTTGTCATCGTTTCCTTTGTAATCTTGGTAATGAATTTATGATCGTAAGTCTCCAGATAATAACCATACGCCAGCACGCCCACTAAAATGGCCATGGTCGAGGTAATTGCGGCAATGTAAATTTTATTCTTCAATGGACAGTTTTTCCGGCAGTAATTTGGTTTATTCAATAACTGCTGCGTTCACTCCTATAATGTCGACTCACTTAATCCCATTAGATCTTTCCAGAATAATACTACAGAGATTTTGTTAATCTAAAATTTCTAACAAATTTTCTGCTCAGAGATAAAAATGCCCAGATCGAATTCACGTGGTGACAATATTATTCGATCCTGAAGTAATCGGCAGGATTATTGTCTTTGAGCGGTATCGAAACAAACTGGCTGTAAAGACACCATTAATGGTTAATAACGAAAATGTTTGTTCAATGGCCGCCATGTCCGTTTCTAGCCCAAAGCGGACATTCATCTCTGTCAGGAGTTAAAGCAGCCTCAGTTTTCGCGGGGTGCAACGAATGTCGTTTCCGATCAGCCGGACCAATCGCGAAAACGGCAAAAACCGTGCCGGTTATTCGAGATTGACTGTAACGCTGTCAATCGTCCCGGTGAACTCAAAGGGAGCAACCTCTTCATATTCCAACGAGACGGTAGCACCAAGATCTGCGCCAATATCCATTGTCTCGGTAGTCGAAAATCCAATCGGCGCAACCTTGTCGATGCTCCCGGTTGCTACCTGGTCGCCATTGATGCTGAGCGTTGCTGTACCACCCTCAACACCAAACTTTTCAAATGGCGTCTGCTCATAGTCGATCTGGATGGTGTGTTTTCCTACTTCCAGAGGCTCAGGAGCTGCCAATCGATATCGCTCCAAACCAAAGAAATTATATTCGTAAACCGGCAGGCTGTCCTCCAGATAGAGGGTATAACCAGCCGAGGACCCGCCCGATGCAATGATGACACCTTCAGCACCACCTTCTGGGACTATAATCTCGGCAACAATCTGGTGGGAACGTCGATATACTGGTGGCGAAGCATCGCCCGGTATCCGTGTGGCCCCATGCTTGTAGACAAACTGCTTCCTGCCCTTTGTCAGGGAAGGCCTTTCCGGATCAGTAGCCCTTTCGGTGAACCGATCATCAAGCGGAAAGACATTGAATTTCGCCGCTTCCTGTTCAAAAATTTCCTGCAGTTCTGCCAGTTTTTCGGGTTGTTCGTCGGCCAAATTCCGTGCCTGGCTGAAGTCTTGCTCAATATTATACAGTTCCCAGAGGTTGTTTTCGAAACCCATCGAGCCGGTCAGTATCCATGGTGCGCCGTGAAACGATGATGCTACCCAACCGTCGTGGTAAATCGCACGATGTCCGCCGGTTTCGAAATACTGCGTCATGCGGGTTCCGGGTGCGTCGGCATTATCAAAGCTGTATGCCATGCTTGTCCCGGCCATTGGCACCTGCGTAGCCCCATTGACCACTTCCGGTTCCTTGATTCCAACGACCTCCAGAATAGTAGGCGCCACGTCGATTGCATGATGAAACTGCGTGCGAATTGCTCCTTTGTCAGAAATTTCAGCAGGCCAGGAGATAACCATCCCGTTACGGGTCCCGCCAAAATGCGAGGGTACACGCTTCATCCACTGAAAGGGCGCTGCACCCGCCCATGCCCAACCAACGGGATAATGGTTGTCATGTGCAGGACCGCCAATCTCGTCTATTCGTGCAAGCTGATTTTCGACGGAATCGGGCAAGCCGTTCAAGGTCATCGCATTGTTGATTGTTCCGGTAATTGTGCCTTCAGCGCTCGGCCCATTGTCGCCTGCTATCAGAATGACCAGCGTGTTGTCCGCATCCGGAAGTGACCTGACCGCCTCCAGCAATCTGCCAATCTCGTGATCGGTTTGGGCAACGAAGCCTGCAAATACTTCCTGGTGGCGTGCATAAACCTGCCGGGCAGGGTCATCCAGGCCGTCCCATGCCTCGATCTCTTCAGGCCTGGGTGTCAATTCAGTGTTCTGCGGGACGATACCCAGCGACTTCTGACGTGCCAATGTCTCTTCACGAACCCTGTCCCAGCCCTGATCAAACTGACCAGCGAATTTGTCTGCCCATTCCGGGCCAACATGCAGCGGTGCATGTACTGCACCCGGCGCAAAATAGAGAAAATAAGGCTTATCGGGGGCAATGGATTGTTGGCGGTTCAGCCAGTCTATGGACTCGTCAACCAGGTCTACCGTGAGATGGTAGCCTTCATCCGGTCGTTTTGACGGTTCCACCGGCACCGTGTTTCGGAAAAGACGCGGCTCCCACTGGCTGGTTTCTCCACCGTGAAATCCGTACCAATATTCAAAGCCAAGACCGGTTGGCCACAGATCGAAGGGGCCGATTGGCGTTGTATCCCAGCCGGGCGTATTGTGCCATTTGCCAAAGGCTGAAGTAGAATAACCATTGGCCTTGAGGATTTCAGCAATGCTGGCTGTTTCTCGTGGCCAGAGGCTGTTATATCCAGGATATCCGGTCGAGAGCTCAGTGATTGTGCCGAAGCCGGACTGGTGATGGTTTCGACCGGTCAACAGGGCTGCCCGCGTGGGCGAACACACCGCGGTTGTGTGCATTCTGGTAAACCGCAAGCCCTCTTCCGCAAGTGCGTCCATCGCGGGTGTCGGTACTGGGCCACCAAATGTCCCCGGCTGGCCGAATCCCATATCATCAATCAGTATCAGGACTATGTTCGGCGCTCCTTCAGGTGCCTGGACGGGTTGGGGATAATCCTGCCGCGAGCCTTCATAGGTCTTCTCTATGACCCCCTGAAATGGCTCCAGCGGTATCGGCAATACCGCGCCGTCCCGAGTCAGATCTGAATTTTGGGAATGGGCTGCAGCGACTGTGAATGCCAGTGTAAGAGCTGTCGCGACGCAGCCGACGCTGAAGATCCTGGACATGCGATCAAGTGGCCTTGCCCGTTGGCTGACTCTGTCGGCGCTTGCTTGCCCGGGAAAAGAACAGTGAGCAAATTGTCCAGAAACATGCTGCATATCGAAACCTCTTTGGGGCCTTGAATTAGCCATCGGGTGAGTAGAATATTTATATCAGTGCATGATCCGGCAGCTTGCCTTGAATTCACGGAAAGGCATATAACTTTGAGCTACGGATCATGCATGTTCAATTTTTGTCGTT
>JBCCEP010000090.1:0-11770 GCA_039030215.1 Pseudomonadota bacterium | reverse complement strand
GCCCGGGCACTGGCCCAGAATGCTGATCTCTACCTTCTGGACGAACCCTTCGCTGGTGTTGATGCCGCTACTGAAAAGGCGATTATCGCAGTGCTGAAATCGTTGAAGGAAAATGGTCGAACAGTAATATGCGTCCACCATGATCTGGCAACCGTAGCCGACTATTTTGATTATTTGATGCTCATCAACATTCGCAAGATTGCCGATGGCCCGATTTCCGAGGTGTTCACCAGCGAAAATCTGCAGGCGACTTATGGCGGCAGGCTGGCAAGCACACATATTGACCAGCTTAAATTGCCAGCCTCCTGACGCATCATGCTTGACGGCATTTTCTCTGCGTTTTTTCTGCAATCGGGCTACAACGCAACTTTGGTTACCATCGGCGCATGCCTGTTGGGCATAGCCGCTGGCACCTCGGGAACCTTCCTGTTTCTGCGTAAGCGGGCTTTGATCAGCGATGCCGTCGCCCATGCAACGCTACCAGGCGTCGCGATTGCGTTCATGATAATGGTCTTTTTGGGCGGAGACGGGCGAAATCTTGCCGGTCTTCTTCTGGGTTCCGCAATCTCGTCGCTGATCGGCTTGCTCGCAGTCGGATGGATTACCAGATATACGAGACTAGCCGAGGACGCCGCGATTGGAGCAGTTCTCTCGGTATTCTTTGGAGCTGGAATCGTGCTCCTTACAGTAATCCAGTCCATGTCCAGCGGCAGGCAGGCTGGTCTGGAAAGTTTCCTGCTTGGTTCGACTGCAGGCATGCTGTTCCAGGACGCTGTTACCATCGCGATTGGCGGCGCCATGGCGGTTCTTGCTGTTTTCATCTTGCGGCGCCCCATGACATTGGCTGCATTCGATCCGGAATATGCAACTTCGACAGGACAGAATGTCTATCGAACAGATCTGGCAACTATGGGCCTTGTCATGGCAGTCACCGTGATCGGGTTGAAAATTGTTGGTCTCATCCTGATCGTCGCCTTACTCATAATTCCGGCGGTCACCGCCCGGTTCTTTTCTGAGCGTGCCGAGCATGTAGTCATACTCGCTGGTGTGTTTGGCGGTGCCGCAGGCTATATTGGCTCGGCGATTTCCGCGTCAGCTCCCGATTTGCCGACCGGCCCGATTATCGTGCTGGTGAGTTTCGGGCTTTTTTGCGTTTCCCTGTTTTTCGCGCCGGAACGGGGAATATTTTCTGCATTGCTGCGGCATCGCCGGTTTCAGCTACTGGTACATCGTAGGCAGGGATTACTGGCAATCGCCCATGGCGAACGAATCTATGATCCGCTGACACTTTCCACGCTGCGCAAGGCCGGATTCCTCAGGCCGGATGGTGTTGCAACTGATTCTGGAACCGCCCAGGCTTCGAAAACCTTGCGCGACGAACGACGTTGGCAAGTCGCACGCGTAATTTACCAGGACGACGCGGTCTCAAATCTCTATGACGGTCTGACCCCGATTGAAGCGGTCCTGACACACGATCAAATTGCTGAAATTGATCGGAATATTCCGGTGGCCAAACAGGTTGATGGAGACAGTTGATGGGCACCGAATTCGTACAATTGAGTCTGACGCCCATGTTGATCGGAATTCTGGCTGCGATCGCTTGCGCTCTGCCTGGAAACTTCCTGATTTTGAGGCGTCAGGCGCTGATCGGCGATGCAATCAGCCATGTTGTCCTGCCGGGGATTGTGGTCGCATTTCTGATTACCGGCACCATTTCAACATGGCCGATGATCTTTGGTGCCGCTGCGGCGTCAATCGTGGCAGTCATCATTATCGAAGCGATCCGGCGGTTCGGAAAAATCGAACCAGGCGCAGCAATGGGCGTGACCTTTACCTCCATGTTTGCCGCAGGCGTATTGCTACTTGAGCAAAGTGATACGAGCTCCGTCCATATCGATGTCGAACATGCGCTCTATGGCAATCTGGAAAGTCTGATCTGGCTGGAAGCAGAAGGCTGGCATTCGCTGATTGACCCGGTGGCACTTGCAACATTGCCGGATGAATTGACCCGCATGGCAGCAGTCGCTGTCCTTATTGGCATTGGAACATGGGTTTTCTGGCGCCCATTGAAGATATCCACTTTTGATGAGACTTTCGCCAATTCAATTGCGATTCCGGTAAGCGCTGTTGGGTTTGGCCTCGTGGTATCTGCAGCAATCGCAGCAGTCGCCGCGTTCGACGCAGTCGGCTCGATAATTGTCATTGCGATGTTCATCTGCCCGCCGGCAGCCGCACGCCTGATGACCAACCGGCTGGAATTGCAAATTATGTGGAGCATTCTCTTCGCCACGCTCTCCGCAATATTGGGCTATCTGTTTGCGGGATATGGCCCGCAATGGGTTGGCCTGGATAACGCAGTCAGCGCTGCTGGCATGATCGCGACGGTTTCAGGAGTCATTCTCGCACTCGCCTGTTGTCTTGCTCCCCATCGCAAAAGGCTCGGCGCCACTGAAAACCTCGGACAATAAGAAACACTGAATTGGCCTGGATTCGCCATCAATTTGTCACCTATCAACAGCGGGTATGTCATCAGATTGCCAGAATCAGCGGATTTTGCTTGGATGGGGGCGAATCGGGAGGTAGGCAAAATGCCCGATAGCATGGAATATATAGTTCAAACCGAGCCGGACGGTCGGCAATATCATGTCACCGCGCTGATTAGCGGCGAAAACGCGGTCATGTATTGCGATTGCCTGGCAGGTAAATCCGGGCAGATGTGCAAACATCGGCGCGCACTTCTGGACGATGATGAATCGCTTATCATCATTTCAGCCAGCCACCCTGCGGAACTTTTGCGGACAGCGATTTCTCGAAGCAATCTGGGTCGTTCTCTGGATCGCCTGAGATACTCAGAAGAGCTTCTCGTTCGTGCCCAACAGCTAAACAGTGATGAGAAAGCCAGGTGTGCAAAGATCATGAATGCCGAGATGAAGGCAGACGACGATCGCGATAATCTGGAACGCCAGCTCGAAAACCAATTGGCAGGCGAGCTGGTTGAAGGCGATCATTGAAGAAACCTATCCCTGGCCTGCCGCCAATTCTTCGGCGGAGACTTGAGGCAGGGTTTTCATCGCAATATCTATAAATTTACCAAGCTTTTCCGGCTCGGCGCCCTCCCTCGCCAAAACTGCAATAGCTGCTTCCTGACCCGCAAAATAAAGGGCCAAGGCCTCGGGATCTGTCTCGGCAGTCAATTCACCTTTTTCTTTCGCAACCGACAGGTATTCGATCAAAACATCTAATCGTTGATTGATAATATCCCGGATCAGGTCTTTTATTTCACTATCGGATTGAGCGCTTCCGATAATGCTGTTCACTATAAAACAGCCGGAGGGGCATTCCGGATCGCCTGCGCCTGCAGCGACATTTTCTAAATACTGCCGCAACGCAGTTGATACGGGCTGATTAGACGCTCTAATACATTGCAGTCCCGGTTCACCATACTCCTTGAAATAGAGTTTCAACGCTTTTGCATAGAGCGCATTCTTGTCTCCGAAACATTCATATAGTCCCGGTTTGGCCATACCGGTCGCCACAGCGACATCATTCATCGATGTCGCATCGAACCCATTTTCCCAAAACAGGGTCATCGCCTTACGCAGGACAACTTCAGGGTCACATTTTCGGGGTCGACCACGCGGCAATTCCAATCTCCTTCGAAAAATTAGAAAAAACTACCAAACGGTATTTAATTCTCTTGCGATTTGATATCAACATCCTATTTAAATACCGATCGGTATTAAAATAACCGATTTACACGATTTACAAATTACCGAGAGGAATTCTCCAATGAGTAAGATTGACGGAAGTGTAGTTTTTGTAACGGGTGCCAATCGCGGAATTGGGCGCGCATTTGTCGAGGAGTTTCTGGCTGCTGGCGCAGATAAGGTTTATGCGGGCGCACGCAATACAGATTCCCTGTCTGATCTTGTGGACTATGGGGCCGGAAAGGTTGTGCCGGTTGAGGTCGATGTTACCAAACCCGAGACGATCGAGGCCGCTGCAGCTGCAGGCAAGGATGTGACAATCCTGGTCAATAATGCCGGAGTTGCCGGTTTTCAGGCCTTGGTTTCAGCTTCGGATGGCAATTCTGCCCGCGGTGAAATGGAGACCAATTTTTTCGGCACCCTGAACATGGTGCGCTCATTTGCACCCGCGCTCGCCAATAATGGCGGCGGCGCCATCGCGAATATCTCTTCTATCGCAGCTTATGTGAATTTCCCGGCACTTGGCTCTTACAGCGCGTCAAAAGCTGCCGTGCATTCACTGACGCAAGGCATCCGGTCTGAACTGGCAAAACAGGGAACCCTGGTAGTCGGCGTTTATCCCGGACCGGTGGATACAGATCTCGCAGCCGATGTTCCGATGGACAAGATCTCGCCCAATGAGGTCGCCAAGAACGTCTTGAATGCCATCGAGGACGGAACCGAAGATGTCTTCCCCGATCCGGTTTCCACGGAAATGCGCGAAGCCCTTCTGGCTGATCCAAAGGCCGTCGAAAGGCAAGCCGGAGAGATGATGCCGGCATAGGTCTGCCCGTCACATTTCTTTTCATTTGAAATCACCCACCCCACAATTGGGGTGGGTGATTTGTGCATGGTTGGATCTTGCTTGGCCTAGTTCATTGCGCGGGCATATGGAACCCGGGCGTGGATTCTGACAAGGCGATTTCTTCTTCTGTCATGTATTCGTCGATTGATTCAAACAATGGCGAAGAAAGATAACGCTCCCCGGTATCGGGCAACATCGCCAACAGAACCGAGCCGGGCGCCGCTTTTTCGGCCACCTTCATCGCTACCGCAAAGGTCGATCCGCCCGAAACGCCGGTAAAGATACCTTCTTCCTGAGCAAGCCTCATCGACCAAGCAATTCCCTCAGGTCCTGGAACCGGGATCAGATCGTGGTAATAGTCGCCATCAATTGCTTCCTGCAAAACCAGCGGAATGAAATCCGGTGTCCAGCCCTGGATCGGATGCGGCTCGAATGCCGGATGACTGACGGCAGGCGCACCAACCGAGGTACGCTCCTGCTCGATGCCGCTACCCAGTAGTTGTGCATTTGCAGGCTCGGTAAGAATGATCCGCGTTTCGGGCCGTTCCTTCATCAGCACTCGTCCAACGCCGGCGACGGTACCGCCGGTACCATAGCCGGAGACAAAATAATCCAGCCTTCCGCCATCAAAATCCGCCAGGACCTCCCGCGCAGTTGTGTTCTCGTGGATCTTGGCATTGGCATCCGTCTCAAACTGATGGGCGACAAACCAGCCATTTGCCTTCGCCAGTTCTTCCGCCTTTTGATACATGCCAAATCCTTTTTCAGCACGCGGCGTCAAAACGACCTTGGCACCAAGAAACCGCATCAGACGGCGGCGTTCGATTGAAAAGCTGTCTGCCATGGTTACAACAAGCGGATAGCCCTTGGCGGCGCAAACCATGGCAAGGCCGATGCCGGTATTGCCGCTGGTTGCCTCGATAACCGTCTGGCCGGGCTTCAATGCGCCGCTTTTTTCTGCTTCTTCGATTATGCTGACAGCCAGACGGTCCTTGACCGATCCGGCTGGATTAAAAGCCTCGGCCTTTACGTAGAGATCAACATGGTCGGGAGCCAGTCGATTGACCCGAACACAGGGCGTATCGCCAATCGTGTCCAATATTGAATCATAAAGCTTACCGCGCCCGCCAGTGGTGCGCGAACCATCGCCATTAGTTGAAGCCATTATTGTCTCCCGGGATTAAACTGAACAGAAACGAGAACCTATCAGCCAGCAACCATAATTCCAATCGGTTCAGTTTAATTCTCGATGACAAACTCATACCGGCTGTTTGCCAAGCTCAATCGCTTAAAGGAACATCATGACCCGTTCGGTCATCCAACATTAAATTTTCGTTAGACTCTGGGAGAAACAGGCGCTTGCTCTATTTTGTTGATATATTTCACGATACAATTGCTAGTGGATTGTTACTTTTACGATTTCTTGCCAAGCCTCAACAATGCCGGCAAGCGTTTGGGGAAATTGGATGAACTGGATCAAACAGGGAATAATCATCTTGATCGTCATGCTCATTACGGGCGCGATCTGGGTTAGATATTTTCCAGGCGCTGGCGAAATTGCTGCCAATGCCGGTATTCCCGAGCGACTGGTCGGATTGGTTACCCGCTCATCCGAGGTGACAGGCAACAAACCGGGCGAAGGTCCTGGGAACAGACGCGGAAACCGTTCTGCAGCATCGCTTGTCGTCGTCGCCACGGTCGGAGAAGCATCCATAAACAATCGGCTAACCGCTATCGGCGATGGTGAAGCGCGCCGGTCAGTTATTGTTGTGCCCTACTCTTCCGGTGTGCTTGAGGAAGTCCACATGATGCCAGGACAGCGGGTTACGGCTGGCAGTGTCCTTGCCGTACTCGATGCGGAAGCCGAAAAAATCGCACGCGATCAGGCGGCACTCACCGTGGATACCGCGCTTGAGAAGGTCGGTCGTTATGAAACACTGCTAGAGTCGCTTGCCGGCACGGAGGTACAACTTACCGATGCGCGCAACGAACTGACAAAGGCTCAATTGATATTGCGTGAGGCGCAACTGGAGTATGACCGCCGCTCGATCAGGGCGCCGATAGATGGAACAATCGGCTTTGTGCCCGTTGAACGCGGCGACTACATCACCCAGACGACCGAAGTTGCAACGATCGATGACAGAAGTGTCATCCTGCTTGATTTTTGGGTCCCTGAACGGTTCGCCTCGGTAATAAACGTAGGAGATCCGGTGAAGGCAGTTCCCGCTTCGTTACCGGGACGGGAATTTTCCGGGGAAATCAGTGCCATCGCCAGCCGTGTAGACCGGGAAAGCAGAACCCTTTTGATACGGGCCGAACTAAATAATGAAGAAGATCTTCTGCGACCCGGAATGTCATTTCGGGTAAGCATGCAGTTTGCCGGCGAAACCTATGCCGCCGTCGATCCACTGGCCATCCAATGGAGTTCCGATGGCGCTTTTGTCTGGAAGTCGCTGAACGGCAAATCAGAGAAAATTCCTGTACGGATCATTCAGAGAAACAGCGACTATGTGCTGGTTACCGGGGACATCACCCGCGGAGAGGATGTCGTGGTTGAAGGCATCCAGAATTTGCGGCCCGGCTCTGAATTGAACATCGCCCGGCGCATCGAATTACCGGTTTCTTCGGGAACCTGAGAACGCAATGACCGATAAACCAGCAGAAACCATGCCGGACGAAGTCCCCCAGACCGGGGGCATAGCGGCATTATTCGTGCGTAGACCGGTGCTGGCGATCGTGATCAACATGCTGATCTTTGTCGGCGGCCTTGCCGCATTGCTCGGCGTTGAAATCCGCGAACTGCCTGAAGTCGACAGTCCAATTGTATCCGTGCAGACCAATTTCGCAGGTGCCGCTCCAGAAACTATTGATCGGGAGATAACCGCGCGCATCGAAGGCGCTGCCGGACGCGTTGCCGGCGTCAGTTCGATCTCCTCTTCCTCTTCCTTCGGCAGGAGCCGAGTCACGGTTGAATTTTCCGAATCAACTGACATCGATGTAGCAGCCAATGACCTGAAGGACGCAATTAACCGTATATCGCGAGACCTGCCCGACGACGCCGACGATCCGCGTGTGGTAAAGGCCGATGACAACGCCCAGGCAGTGATGCGCCTGGCGGTTACATCTGACGCTTACTCTGTGCAGGATTTGACCATTCTTGTCGAAGACGATGTTGTGGACCGGCTCGCAGCGGTTCCAGGTGTGGCCGATGTTCATGTCTATGGCGACCGTGACAAGATTTTCCGGATTGACATCGATCAGGAAAAGCTCGCAAGCCGCGGATTGAGCGTGGTGGATCTGGCAAGAGTGCTCGGAAGTGCTGCCTTTGATGCCGCTGCCGGATCACTGACCAGCAGTTCTCAGGATCTTGTTGTCAGGGCCATTGCTTCGGTCGATACGGCGGAAGAATTCGAGTCCCTGATCATCAAAGACCGCATCAGAATATCAGATATTGCGAATGTATCACTTGGTCCCGATCCGGGAGACAGCACGCTAAGGGCAAATGGCAAAGCTGGGGTCGGCATGGGCATTGTCCAGCAGGCCGGGGCAAATACGCTGGAAATTTCGGCGGGTATCCGTGGTGTGGTTGAGGAAATAAGACAAGTCCTGCCACAGACCGTCGATATTCAGGTCACCAGCGATGATGCCATTTATATCAGCCAGTCGATAAACGAGGTCGTTAAATCCCTGCTGATCGCAATCGCAATCGTTATCGCGGTGATTTTTCTCTTCCTGCTGAATTTCCGCGCAACCATGATACCTGCCATTACCTTGCCGGTCGCCTTGATTGGTTCGATCGCCGGTATCTGGATTGCGGGATTGTCGATCAATATTCTAACGCTCCTGGCCCTGGTCATTGCGACCGGACTGGTCGTTGATGATGCAATCGTGGTTCTCGAAAACATCGTCAGCAAGCGAAACAAGGGGCTTGGGCCAAGAGCTGCAGCTGTTTTGGGCACGCGCGAAGTATTCTTTGCGGTAATCACGACGACAGCGACACTGGCAGCGGTGTTTATCCCGATCTCGTTTCTGCCCGGCAAGACAGGCGGTCTGTTCAGGGAATTTGGCTTTGTCCTTACGATTGCCGTCCTGCTTTCCTCTGTCGTCGCCTTGTCGCTCTGCCCAATGCTGGCATCCCGCATCCTGGGAGAGAAAAAAGCAGATCAACGAAGAAACTGGCTGGCCGAGTTTATAGTCGGGCTTGGAAACCGGGCGACGAAAATCTATTCCCGTATGCTGCATTTTTGCCTAGATGCACCCGCGGTGATCATCGCGATCGGTATCGCGGTTGCTGTCATCGCATTTATCGTGTTCAGCGGATTGCGTCAGGAACTGACCCCGCGCGAAGATCGATCGGTTATCCTGATGTCAATATCAGCGCCGCAAGGCGTAAGTCTGGATTACACCGCCTCCAGGATGCGCGTAATCGAGACTCTGGTCGAACCACTTCGTGCTGACGGGGAAGTCCGCAACGTGTTCTCCATTGCAGGCCGCGGAGGTCGTTCAAATGGTGGATTTATGGTGTTGACGCTTGCTCCCTGGGGTGAACGAGACCGCAGCCAGCAACAAATTGTCAATGAAGTCAGGTCCCTGACGGCAACAGTTCCTGGACTACGCGTTTTTGCCATCCAGCCCAACAGTCTGGGAATTCGCGGTGCCGGCTCAGGCTTGAAGTTTGCAATTGCGGGCGATGACTACCAATTGCTTGCTGATTCAGCTGAAAAAGTGGTCGATGCACTTGAAGATGACGGCCGGTTTGGGCGAATTCGGCTGTCCTACGAAACCACCCAGCCTCAACTATCCATTTCGATTGATCGAGAACGCGCCTCTACCCTCGGAATAGACATTGACGGTCTGGCTCCGGTAATTCAGGCCATGCTCGATGGGCGATCCATAGGTACAGTTTTCGTCAAGGACCGGGCGGTAGATATCAAGCTGATATCTGCCGGCAATCCGATCAACGATCCCACGGATCTGGAGAACATTTTTGTACGAACCGGTGATGGCAAGACGGTCCCAATTTCAGCCATCTCGACGCTGGTGGAAAAAGCGGTTGCCCCGTCCCTTGGTCGCGAACAAAAATTGCGTTCCGTTTCAGTCACGGCTAGTCTTGGTTCCGATCTAGTGCTTGGTGATGCCCTCGAAGCCGCAACGGAAATCGCAACCCCGCTGCTTCCACCCGGTTCACGGATCATCCCGCTGTCAGAAGCTGCAACGCTCAGCGAAACCACCAGCGACATCGGGAAGACATTCCTGTTTGCGATCATCGTCGTGCTGCTGGTGCTTGCAGCACAGTTCGAGAGTTTCGTCAGCGCCTTCATAATCATGCTGACCGTTCCGCTTGGCCTGGCATGCGCTGTGTTTGCCATGGCGCTTACCGGAACAAGCCTGAACGTCTACAGCCAAATCGGACTCGTCCTACTCGTCGGCATAATGGCCAAGAACGGTATTCTCATTGTGGAATTTGCCGACCAGTTGCGCGATCGCGGCCGCTCGATACGTGAGGCGATCGAGGAAGCCTCAAATAGGCGCCTAAGACCCGTCTTGATGACCATGATTTCAACCGTTCTGGGTGGCCTTCCACTCGTATTGGCATCGGGTGCCGGGGCAGAAGCTCGAATTTCTTTGGGCTGGGTCATTGTTGGCGGTTTGGGGATGGCAACCACCGCAACCCTGTTCCTCACCCCGGTTGCCTATCTGGTACTTGCGCGGTTTTCCTCCCCCAAAACACACGAATCTGCCCGACTTCAGCGCGAACTTGAAGATGCCAGGTCCTGACTCCGGCAATTTCTGCAACTGAAATCGCCATCACATTGCCAAAACGCCAAATAAACTCCGATTTCCGTTGTGGCAAATCCTGTCCGTACCCTTGTGGTAACGTCAGAATTTGCTATTGAAAAATTGAAACTGGCTGCGTTCAGCCAATTCCATCCAACTTGAATCTAATTCCAAAGACTGTTTTTCACCGCATGAATTTTTGACCAGGGCCGCTTCCGGTGCCTTGCTCCCAACGGGGCACCAGATCAATGCAGCCATCCTCCCAACAAGACAGGTCTTCAAATTATGGCATATGAAAATCCGCTCAATGCTGAGAAATTCCGGGAATCCATTCTTCACCACCTGACCTACACTTTGGGCAAGGATGCCGGTCATGCGCAAATCTATGATTGGCGCATGGCGCTTTCCTACGCGACGCGCGATCAGATTGTGGACAGCTGGTTCCGCTCAACGCGTGCCACCTACGCCCAAGCCGGCAAGCGGGTCTATTACCTCTCTATGGAGTTCCTGATCGGACGCCTTCTCAAGGATGCGCTGGTCAATCTCAGGCTTGATGATCGAGCCCAGACGGTATTTCGCGAACTTGGGATCGATTATGATACCGTCCTGGCAGATGAGCCGGATGCAGCACTCGGTAATGGCGGTCTGGGCCGTTTGGCTGCCTGCTTTCTTGAATCACTCTCTACTTTGTCCTGCCCGGCCTATGGCTATGGCATTCGATATGAGCACGGGCTTTTTCGTCAAAGCTTCGTCGAGGGAAGACAAGTCGAGGCACCGGAGACCTGGCTTCAGCAAAAACATGCCTGGGAATTCGAACGTCCCGAAGCGGCGTTTGAAATCGGCTTTGGCGGTAAGGTCATCGAATCGGGAAGTCAGGCAGTCTGGAAACCGGAACAGTCGGTCATGGCTGCCGCTTATGATACGCCAATCGTCGGATGGCAGGCCAAATGGGCAAATACGCTGAGACTTTGGTCCGCCGAACCAGCAACCGAATTCGACCTCGAGCGATTTAATCGCGGTGAATACGCAGCAGCAGCCGAACACGAGGCACTGGCACGCACGATAAGCCGCGTCCTTTACCCCGACGACACGACCGAGGCCGGCAAGGAGCTTCGGCTGAAACAGGAATATTTTTTTACCGCTGCCTCGCTACGCGACATACTGCGCCGTTTCGACAGCGAGTATGATGACCTGACAAAGCTCCCGGTAAAGGTTGCCATCCAGCTCAACGATACCCATCCGGCTATTGCGGGCCCTGAACTGGTGCGCATCCTGCACGATGAAAGAGCAGTGGAATTTGCGGATGCTGTCGACATCGCCCGCAACTGTTTTTCCTATACCAACCACACCTTGTTGCCGGAAGCATTGGAGCGTTGGCCCGTTCCGCTCATGACGAGGTTGTTGCCGCGCCACATGACGATTATCGACCGCATCAACGATG
>JBCCEP010000089.1:0-11812 GCA_039030215.1 Pseudomonadota bacterium | reverse complement strand
GTTATGACGAGATCAATCTGAATGTCGGGTGCCCGTCCGACAGGGTACAATCGGGCGCCTTTGGTGCCTGCCTCATGCGAGAGCCCGAGCTGGTTGGCGATTGCGTGCGGGCTATGAAGGAAAAGGCCAGCATCCCCATAACGGTCAAATGCAGAATTGGTGTCGATGAACAGGATCCCCTTCCTGCGCTTGATGGATTTGCAAATTGCGTGTGGGATGCAGGCGCAGATGCGCTTTGGGTTCATGCCCGGAAAGCCTGGCTTGAGGGGCTAAGCCCGAAACAAAATCGCGAAATACCGCCGCTCGACTATCCAAGGGTGCACAGGCTGAAGGATGAAAACCCGAATCGATTCATTGGCTTAAACGGCGGTATTGAGAATTTGAATCAAGCGGGAAGCCATTTGCAGGATGTTTCCGGCATCGACGGCGTGATGATCGGTCGGGCGGCCTATAACAATCCGGGAATGCTCCGTAATGTTGACCATATGTTTTATGGCGATGCGGATGATCAACTGGACTGGGCAGATGTGATCAGTTCGTTAGCCGATTACGCTGAAGGTCACATCTCCACAGGCGGCAGGTTAGTTCATATTACACGGCATATTACCGGGCTCTTCCAAGGTATGCCTGGCGCCCGCAGATGGCGGCAAATACTATCGACGGAAGCTCCAAGGGCGGATGCATCTCCGGACGTAATCGAGACTGCCTTCCGTGAAATCAGATTCAACAATGATGTGAGAGCTGCATAATCCCGAAATTGGGTCTGTTTGAGCTGTTCGGGACTGATTGGCAGAATTCAGTTCGTCAATAGCAACCTGTCGCCGCGAAACTCGAAGCTGCTCAATGTCGAGAGAAAACTCATGCCCAGCAGGCTTTGCTCAAGCGCTCCGGGACGAGCAACCATCGCCTGCAGGCCTTCGCGCTTGATCTCGCCAATTGCGATCTCGTCAATTCTGATACGTGCGGCCGTAGTCCGCCCGTTAGCGGTTGTCACCGGTGCGGTGTAGTGGAGCTCATTAGTTGCGATACCGGCATTCTCCGCGTCTCTATTGGACAGGACAATCAGGCTGGCGCCGGTATCCACGAGGAACCTTACAGATGCGCCATTTACCGAACCGACTGCCTCGAAGTGTCCACCTCGGGTACGGATCAGCAGGGACTGTTCCCGACCATCAGCTGAGATTTCGGCGATCGGACTGCCGGGCATCAACCCACCGGTAATCCTTGAGACGATATCCTGCATTTCATACCGGTACATGTAGGCCGTCATGGTGACGAGGAAAATGGCCAGCCACAATACGCAATTCCTTGCAAAAGTGCGCCATTGGCCAGGCCGTGGAATGATTGCTGCGGCCAGGATCACACCCCAGGTACCGAACCATATCAAGGAAGCAAATTGATCGTTTTCAATACCTAATACGGTCCCTGAATCATGGTTGAGAATCAACAGGATGCAAGCTGCACCGATTGTTCCCAATATAATCCAAAGTAAAGTCACGGGTCTTGTTTCCCAGATAATCCTGCGCTTTGCAGGCGCTTCAGCTTTCTGCGCCTGGTTTCTCGCCGTGGCCTGCGTTCAATCCTGGCCAATCGATCGGCAAGGTGCTGCGTGATCTCTGAACGCTGCTCGTTCGTAAAACCAAACCAGCCGGCAATCTCGTCGCTTGTACGGCCGCATCCGTAACAATATCCGGTGGCCAAATCTATTGAGCATATCAGGATGCATGGTGACTGTATTTGAGACACTGCAATTATCCGGCTTGAATATTGATTCCGTCACAGGTAGCCATCATAGCAGAAAAGACAAGCCCTGATGATGAATTGCAACTGAAATTATCATGATCAGGTGCCCTTTAAATCCGCCAATTGCGCAACTTTCGCGCTGATATTCCTGCAGGTGTATACATGTCAATTTCCGGTCTTCCATTTGATGATATCCGGTTGCTCTTCGACAACCTTGCCGGGCCTGATGAACAGGCAGTAGAGAAAGTCATCCAGAGAAATCAAGTACTGTTCGGCAGGCCTACGGGGGACATTGGCAAGATACAGGAATGGTTGGCGCGCTGGTCGGGGGTTTCTCCCGTCGTGTCCCGGCCGCTGGTAGCCGTATTTGCCGGAACGCATCGCGGCTATGAAGGTGCGGGCGAACAGGCAGTTCTTGAACGGGTTACCAGGCTTGCAGCCGGAGGTGCACCCTTGAACCAGATATGCGCACTGTATGATTTGGGACTGAAAGTGTTTGATCTGGCACTGCAATATCCGGTTGAAGATATTTCGCAGGCGGATGCCCTGGACGAAAAATCAGCCGCAGGGACATTTGCTTTCGGGATGGAAGCAATAGCCGGGGGTGTTGACCTTCTGGTTCTGGCGGATTGCAACTCGAATGCCTCACCCACGCCTGCGGCGGTATTTGGCGCGCTTTACGGTGAAGAAGAAAAATGGAGCAAGTCTGCTGAAGTACTGCAGATCGCCACAAAGGCAGTGGCGCGTCACAAGTCAATATCAGGGGATGGGCTGGAATTGTTACGTCGTCTGGGTGGACGGGAAAGCTGGGCAATGGCCGGCGCAATCATGGCAGCCCGGGTTGAGCATGTTCCGGTGATTTTGGACGGGCCCGGTCCACTCAGTGCAGCTGCAGTTTTGAAGGCCTGCAATCCAGATTCGATTGCCCACTGTCTTGCCGGACAGGCCGGAACGGAAAGTATCATTGGTTCGATGATAGAGGCACTTGGTATCAAACCGATCTTGCCGATCACAATTGACATGGATGAGGGGGAAGGTGCCGCATTGGCGGCGGGTTTTGTAAAAGCGGCAGCACTGATGCATAGTGGTGTCGAGCCGATTGGGAACAAATTAACGAATTGAAGTACATGGTTTCGATTTGGCACGCTCATCCGAGTTCAGATTAGGGCGCTGGCGTATGCGTAAAATCCTACTTTCATTTGCGAGTTCAAACTTCGCAACTTCGCTTGCCAGGCTGGATCAGCAAGCAAGAGATATGAAATTTTATGACGAAGTTCATTGTGTGAACGAAAGTCATCTTGATCCAGATTTCAGGAACAAGTTCAAGCGGTATCTGAAATTTGACGTCAAAGGATTTGGCTATTGGTGCTGGAAACCACAAATTGTCTTGCAAATGCTTGATAGGCTGGATGAGGGTGATGTCATCCTATATGTCGATGCCGGCTGCCACCTCAATACAAGAGGCAGGAAAAGGCTCGAAGAATATTTCGAAATTGTCAGCACTTGCAGCAGCGGAATT
Source organism: Pseudomonadota bacterium (assembly GCA_039030215.1). GTDB lineage: Bacteria > Pseudomonadota > Alphaproteobacteria > Rhizobiales > Rhizobiaceae > BOKV01. The sequence goes on along the minus strand of JBCCEP010000089.1, from coordinate 8,550 downwards.
CTTGCCTTTCAGTCAGGTCTTCCAACGCCGGAGATTCCCCGGCCCAAAAAATCGCATGTCTGGCTTGAACGTGAATGGACCAAGGGCGACCTTCTGGATCATTTTGACGCCAGGGATGACCAAATTCTCAACAGAGGACAGATAGTTTCCGGTGTTTTTCTTATCAGGAAATGTCCTCAATCCATGGAATTTATGAATTCCTGGAAGGACGTATATTTCCGCGACATGTCGTTGGTCGATAATTCAAAATCGATTACTCCAAATTGCCCCGAATTCAAAAAACATCGTCACGATCAGTCGGTGTTTTCGTTACTTTGTGCCAAGATGGGCGCGACGACGGTCTCATATTTCGAGATTGGCGTAATGAATGCGACAGAAGAAAAATGGAAAAAGATGTGGCGTTATCCGGTACATGCCAGACGTGACCGGCCTCTCATTAAAAAATCACAAAGAAACGTCACAGGAATATTTAAATTGCAGAAACGAATTCGGTTTGCAAAAGCCCTTGCACAAAATGTGATGCAGATGCGACGGCCGGAGAGCTGATAGCCAGGCCGGTTTATCCAACTTCCTGCAAGGAACTAACCGTTTTTGGCGTTGCTTTGCCAGCCTCATCCTTCTTCACCGGCGGCATCACTTCAAGAACCCTGGATCTGGGGAAGGTGGCAATGACTTCCGTACCTTCACGCAGTCTCGATTTCAGTTCGAATTTGCCATTGTGCATATGCATCAGCGCCTGAACGATTGGCAGACCCAGGCCAGTTCCCTGTTCTGCACTCTTGATGGCAATTGACCCCTGACCAAACGAGGACAGGACGATCGGAATTTCCTCCTCTGGAATACCGGGCCCGTTATCCTTGACTGAAAGATATTGCCCGCCGGTCGATGTCCACCCGACCTTGACCCAGATCGTGCCTCCGCTTGGCGCGAATTTGAGGGCATTGGACATCAAATTTAGCGTAACCTGACGAACAGCGCGTTCATCGGCCCAGATTTGCGGCAGGTGGTCCTGAAATTGCGGATAAATTGTTATGCCCTTGTTCTTGGCTTTTAGCTGCAACATTGCGATGGCCTCTTCCACCACATGGTCGAGCCGGATTGCTTCCTCGACGAGCTCCTGGCGCCCTGCCTCAATCCTCGACAGATCGAGAATCTCGTTGATCACGTTCAACAGGTGCATGCCGGACTTGTTTATGTCGTTGACGTAATCCTTGTAGGTCTCGTTGCCGATGGGGCCGAGGACTTCGGTCTGCATCACCTCGGAGAAGCCAAGGATTGCATTTAGCGGTGTTCGCAGTTCGTGGCTCATGGTTGCCAGAAAGCGCGACTTGGCAAGATTTGCCTCTTCTGCGCGGCGTCTTGCTTCCTCCGAGATGGATCTGGCTGTTTCAAGTTCGGCGATCAGCGTTTCGTTTTCGCTCTTGTGCTCTAGGATTGAGAGTACCGAGAGTTTGAACCGGCCTGCGATCAGGAAGAAGAAGATCTGTGAGCCGATAATGATGCCTGCCATGACCAGGCTTGCCGGTTCCAAGCTTGAGATGAACCGGGCTGCTAAGGCCAGTGTGGGTGGCCCCGATGTAATCAGGATGCTCGATCGGAAGCCATAGGACAGCATCATGTTGATGGCCTGGAAAACCAGGATGGTAGAGAACAGAATTATCTGGAACGTTCCGTCCGCAACGCATAGCTGACAGCTATAGAGCGCCAGGATTGTCCATGAGAATGCTGTCAATAACTGCACCAGGACAAATGGCGTGCGCCAACGGGCAATGACGTTTTCCTCGCCGGACTCTGCAAGATATCGAGAACTCAGCAAAGCCATCAGGCCGTGCGACAGCGAGGCCAGCAAGAACCACCAGATCGCCGCCGCGTAGCCTGAATAATTTGCGATGATCAGCGCGACTATCGCCGCAAAGATCGGCATGGTGATGAACGCATTGCGGTGATTTTCCGCAAAACTGCGCATCAATTCTTCCTGGAAAGCATCCGGATTGCTGTTGTTGGAATTAAGGTGGCCTCGAATATCCTTTACGAAGCGCGAAGTAGCACTAGACTTTTTGGTCCTGTCGACAATTATCTTGTCGGACCGTTTTGTAGATTCCACACTCATCGGCCGCTGCCGTACTCAACTCTGGTGCTACGATCCTCCATTGGTAATCTAATTTGGTTAATATCGTCTTAGAATCTACGGAAAATGACCTTTCAGGCATGAGAAAACGGCGCGGCAAATACAACAGATCGGCACGCAGATTATCACGATTGCGAGATTATCTGGCCGCTGCAGTATTTTTAGCCGTAATTGCCGTAATTGCTGCGTTTCTCGGTGCCCGAAACGAGGAGCAGGCTTCTGACAGGGCAGTAATTGCAGATGGGGACACGATCGAAATTAACGGGTCCAGAATTCGGTTGGAGGGGATTGATAGTCCGGAATTCGGCCAGTTATGCGATCTGGCGGGCCGGGAAGTGGATTGTGGCAGGATGGCACGTAATCATCTCCGGAACTTGGTGGATCAAAGCCCAGTGACGTGCAATGGCTGGCTATACGACAAGTATGATCGATTGCTGGCGACATGCATTGCAAATGGCATTGAACTGAACCAGCGTATGGTTGAGGATGGATGGGCCGTTTCCTATGGCGGATATGAGGCTGAAGAATTGTCGGCGCGCGAGAATAATCGCGGGCTATGGCAAGGCGATTTCATGCGACCGAGTGACTGGCGGCGCGAGCAGGGTACCTTGACCGCAGACGAAACAGAGCATGGCGGACATTTGTTCGATCGGATGTTCAAAGGGGTTTCCAATTGGTTTTCCGGATGATCACGTTGGGCAAGAAGGATTTATTGGGTCAATGATAGAATTTCCACATCTCAAGATTTACAGCGGCGGACGCGCCCCCAATCCGCGGCGGGTCCAGATCTTCCTTGCCGAAAAGAATATCACTGTCCCGACCGAGCAGATTGATATCAACACGCTTGAACAGCGCAGCGCAGAGTTCAGGAAGATCAACCCGCTCGCGCGTTTGCCGGTATTGGTCCTCGAAGACGGTGCAGCGATATCGGAAAGCGTGGCGATCTGCCGTTATTTTGAAGAAATGGTGCCCGATCCGGCGCTCTTTGGACGGAGACCTGAAGGAAAGGCGATTGTCGAGATGTGGCAGCGCCGAGTGGAACTGGGTTTTATGATGCCGGTCGCTGCCGCGTTTCGACATTTGCATCCAGGTGCGGCACATCTGGAATCGCCGCAAATTGCAGAATGGGGCAAGGTCAATCAGCCGCGGGCGCGCGAGTTCATGGAATTTCTCGACGAAGAACTTGCCGGGCGGGAATTTGTGGCGGGTGGTGATTTCAGCATTGCCGATATTACAACCTTTATCAGCTATCAATTCCTGAAACCTGCCCGCATCGGTTATCCGGAAGATCTGCCGAATTTACAGCGTTGGTTTCAAGATATTTCGCAGCGTCCATCCACATTGCTATGACGCTATCGGCAAGCAATAGAATTACCGATCTGAAGCACGAAATTGCCGGTTGTCGAATTTGCGTGGAAGCTCCGCTTGGGACGGAACTGCCGCATGAACCCAGACCGGTAGCAGTCTTGTCGAGCACAGCTAAATTGGCGATATGCGGACAAGCTCCCGGCACACGTGTACATGCTTCCGGCGTTCCATTTACTGATCCGTCCGGGGACAGGCTTCGGGACTGGATGGGGATTGATAGTGACGTTTTCTACGATTCTTCACGCCTTTCGATCGTTCCAATGGGTTTCTGTTTTCCCGGCCTGGACGCGAAGGGGAGTGATCTCCCGCCACGGCGCGAATGTGCAAACCGGTGGCATGGCGAGGTTTTTGACGCAATGCCCCAGATCGAATTGATCCTGGCGGTCGGTTTGTATGCCCAGAAATGGCATTTGGGTAATCTTGCCCACAAAACACTGAGCGATACTGTTGCTGACTGGCGTACAATCATGGCCAATACCAGCAAGCCGGCAATTCTGCCATTGCCTCATCCCTCCTGGCGAAACAATAGCTGGATCAAGAAGAGGCCCTGGTTTTCAAGCGAGTTGTTGCCCGAATTACGCGGACTTGTCAGACAATACATCTGAGGCAAAGAAGGCCGGGATTCCAAAATGATAGCGCGTCATTTCCACATCATATTGGTTTCGATTGCGCAAAGCTGTTCCCTGAACTAAGACTATCCGGAATATTTTTCTTTAGGGGTTACCAATCTACCATGGATCGTGTCGACAAGATGATTTTGAGCCTTATCCAGGAGGACTCCACGCTACCTGTAGCGGATATTGCCAAGAAGGTAGGGCTTTCGACTACGCCGTGTTGGCGCCGCATCCAGAAAATGGAAGAAGACCGGGTCATCGAGCGCCGGGTCGCCATTATCAATCCGGAGAAGGTCAATTGCGGGGTGACGGTATTTGTTTCGGTCACAACCGATCAACACAATCAGGAGTGGCTAAAGCGGTTTGCCGAGGTCATTACCAAGCATCCCGAAATCATCGGGTTTTACCGGATGAGCGGACAGGTCGACTATCTTCTCAAAGTGGTCGTTCCCGACATCGCCTCCTATGACAAGTTCTACAAGAAGCTTGTCAGCGAAATTAACATTGAGGATGTGTCGTCTGCCTTTGCGATGGAACGCATCAAGGAAACGACACAGCTGCCACTGAATTACATTGAACTCGAGAAGCCTGCCAAGGCTCGCGATTAGGCACTTATTGCGTTCCAGGTGAGGTTCATCTGTACCTCACCTGAAACAAGCTGGGGACGTTATTTCAACTGTAGTCTGGCAAGCAGGCTGGAGGTATCCCAGCGGTTTCCGCCCATATTCTGGATCTGAGCGTAGAACTGATCGACCAATGCGGCCACCGGAAGGTTGGCCTTGTTTTCGCGGGCCTCGGCCAAGACGATATCCAGGTCCTTGCGCATCCAATCAACCGCAAAACCGTATTCGTAAAACCCGTCATTCATGGTTTTCCAGCGGTTTTCCATTTGCCAGGAACCGGCAGCACCTTTCGAAATTACATCGATGACTTTTTCGACGTCGAGACCGGAACTCTGTGCAAAGTGTATGCCTTCGGCCAAGCCCTGAACCAGCCCTGCGATGCATATCTGGTTGACCATCTTGGTCAATTGACCTGAACCGGTCGGGCCCATCAGGCCTACCATTTTCGAATAGCAGTCGATTACGGGGCGGGCCTTTTCAAACACGCTTTCCTCACCGCCGACCATGACCGTCAATGCACCGTTTTCAGCGCCTGCCTGACCACCGGAAACCGGCGCATCGAGAAATCCGAACCCACCTGCATCAGCGGCTTGCGCCAATTCCCGGGCAATGATTGCAGAAGCAGTCGTATTGTCGATGAAGATCGCCCCCTTTTTCATGGAAGAGAATGCGCCTTGCGGTCCGGTGGTTACCGAACGCAGATCATCATCATTGCCTACGCATGCAAATACAAAATCACGACCGTCGGCGGCTTCTGCCGGCGTCGGTGCGTGTGATCCACCATATTCCTTTGTCCATTTTTCTGCCTTAGCCCCAGTGCGATTGTACACACAGACATCATGCCCCGCCTTAGCGATGTGGCCGGCCATCGGATAACCCATTACGCCTAATCCGATAAAAGCAACGCTTGCCATTGAAACACCCTTTCTGCCAAACTGACATTGGTTCTTTTTTCACTCCGGTAAGGTTTAGTGTGAATGCACGTGGTTTTCAAATGGGCTTTCCGTCTTGCGGCGGTCGGCATTGTTTTTTTTGGAATTATCGTCGCGGTTGCTTCTTCGGCGTTCTTGTCAACGCTTCCCGATCAAGGCGGGACAGTGTCACTGGGCCAGCTTAGCGATGACGTGACATTATCACGTAATATCAACGGTATACCCTATATAAGTGCTGCGTCACATGAAGATGCAGCCAGGGTTCTTGGCTATGCACATGCACAAGACCGGTTCTGGCAGATGCATGTTCTCAGAATGGTTGCGCAGGGTAGATTATCGGAACTGTTTGGCCGCCCAACGATCGATACCGACATTTTTCTCAGAACGATCGACCTTGGCGGAGCATCCGAAGCGTCTTTTAGTGTTTTATCGCCAGAGATTCGCTCACTGTTGGAGGCCTATGCAGAGGGTGTGAATTCGTGGCTCGAGCGTGATACCGGATTTTTGCAGGCGCGCCTGCCGCCTGAGTTCATGATCCTGGGGAAGAATGCCGAGCCGTGGCAGCCCTGGCACAGTCTCTCCATTCTCAAGGTGATGGCGTTGACGCTCGATGGCAATCTTCGGCAGGAAATTCAGCGGCTTTTGCTTGCATCGAAAAATTTCTCGCCCCGCGAGATCGATGAATTGGTTCCCTATGGTCCACGGGAAAATCCGCCACCATTGCCCGATGTGCGGCCGGTCTATGGATTTGGTGCGCAAGCTGGTCTGGCGACCGGTGATTTAGCCACCAACCAGCCGGAATACGTGCTGACCGATCTGATGTGGGAAACCGGTGTTACCGCCAGCAATAACTGGGTCGTTTCTGGCACCCGCACAAGCAGCGGCAAGCCTTTATTGGCCAATGACCCGCATCTGGAACTGACGTCGCCGTCTATTTTCTACCTGGCGCATCTGTCTTTTGACGCAGATGAAGCAGATTCGGTGCAGACCCTGGTCGGAGCGACACTGCCGGGTACGCCGATCATCATTGCCGGGCGCAATGATCATCTTGCCTGGGGGTTGACCACGACAGTACTGGATAGCCAGGATTTGTATATCGAGCGGCTGAAGGGGGATGATCCTGGTTCCTACCTTACACCGGATGGATGGCGGGAATTCGAAACGGAAGAGATTACGATCGAGGTTTCTGGTGCTCCGCCGGTGAGTTTCACGAGACGGATAACAAGGCACGGTCCTGTTCTGCCGGACAACTATCGCGATATTTCGAAAATCATCCCGAGCGGTCACGTTGCCGCCTTGCAGTGGACGGCACTTGCCAACGATGACACGACGGCAGAAGGCGCGATCAACATGAACCTTTCGCGCTCCGTCGGCGAGTTTATCGATGCCACGAGCAAGATGGTTTCACCCATGCAGTCTATCGTTGTCGCAGATGTGAATGGCGATATTGGTATTATCGCTCCGGGCAGGGCACCTGTTCGGGAGCCTGCGAATCCATATGTGGGCAGGGTGCCTGTGCCGGGTTGGCTCGAACTTTATGACTGGAAAGGATGGATTGATCACGTGGATTTGCCGCAGATGATCAATCCGGATGTCGGCGCCATTGCAACCGCCAATGCCAATTGGCTTCCAGAAGGCTATGACCAGCACATCACCTTTGATTGGGATGAGAATTATCGTCAGGCACGCGTCGACGAACTGGTAATCGATACTGACGACCAGCATTCGCCGGAAACCATGGCGAAGATTCAGCTGGATATCTTCTCTCCGGCCCTGATGGAGTTCAAACAGATCGCGATAACACAATTGGCCGCCGGAGCAGGCCAGGATCCGGAGATGCTGGACAGCCTGCGGAAGTGGGACGGTATGATGACGGCGGATTCGCCCTTGCCGCTGATAATGACGTCCTGGTGGAAACATGCGGGAGAAGCCTTGTTTCGGGACGATCTGGGTGCGGATCACAAACGGTTCGCCAGGGGCAAGCTTCAACCTGTTATAGATGCACTGACGATCACCGGAACACGCGACTGGTGCGACGACCGTCTGACCAATCAGGTAGAGACGTGCAGCATAATTCTGGCGCGCGGGCTGACCCTGGCGGTTGAGGAACTTCGGAAGAGTTATGGCGATGACTGGCGGAATTGGCGTTGGGGCGAGGCGCATAAGGTGCGGGGTACGCATCGACCGTTTTCCTCCGTTGGACCATTGTCCAAACTGTTCTCCGTTTCGCCCGAGAGTGCGGGTGGTTCCTATACGCTTTTGAGAGGGCGGACGGATTTCCGCAATGACAATCCTTATATCAATGGCCATGGTTCGGCCTTTCGCGGTATTTATGATCTGGGCAATCTGGATCGTTCCCAATATGTGATCACCACAGGCCAAAGTGGGCATTTTCTATCGCGCCATTATCGTGATCTCGCAGATGAATGGGCCGAGATGCGTTACATTGAAATCGGTCAGGATCCCGATCTTGAAGATGACATGAATGTGCTGGTGTTGACGCCATCACCGGCAACCGAAAACTGGATAGACGCATGGTTAAGCAAGCTGCCGATTTAAAGCCCTGGTCAAAAAGTGTCGTCCGACTGGTCGACGTTGCTGCAGGCAGGACGCCAGCTGATCTGGTTGTGCGGAACGGTCGATGGGTAAATGTCCATTCGGGAGAAGTGGTCCCAGGGACTGACATCGCAATCTCCGACGGACGCTTTGCCTATTGCGGTCCGGATGCCAGCCATTGCATCTCCGACCACACGGAAGTTCTCGATACAGATGGGCAGTATCTGGTTCCGGGTCTTTGTGACGCGCATATGCATATTGAAAGCGGGATGCTGACCGTTACCGAATTTTCGCGGGCTGTTATTCCGCATGGTACGACGTCGAGGTTT
>JBCCEP010000088.1:0-11881 GCA_039030215.1 Pseudomonadota bacterium | reverse complement strand
AAGCGCGCGAATTGAACGCTGCCATTCGTGCCAAGGGTGTTTCCTATTCACGGACGGCAGAGATTGGTCGTGCCATACAGCGTGTACAGATGGCGCTGGCTTCAGAAGCAGTTCTTGCCGCATTGGAATATTTCATTCGCAATGGCGGTGGCAGTCGTGGCGCACGCGCCATTTGCGATCCTGAAGGTGAATCATTACCGCAAACAAGGATTGGGCCGCTGAAGGAATTTCGTTTCCGCAAGGAGCAGGATGCCCACAAGACCGAACAGATCATCGTGCGGCTGGATGGTGACAAGTTCAATATCGGTGTCCGGGAAATCCGAACTTTCGACGAACAGGCAAAATCCTTCTTCGAACGCGATTGGCCGGACTGGCTGACCGGGCAAGTTTACGAGACCAGCCAAAAGTAAGCAGGATTCTGACTTGCCGGAAGAAAGGTATTGACTAATTTGGAACGATCCAGTAACTAAATTTGGAACGATCCAAATTATTATATTTACAGGGAGGAAGCAGGGAATGGTGTCGAAGGTCGTAACAGCCAGAGAAGCTGCGGCCCGGATTGCTGACGGTGCTGTTGTTTCAGTATCCTCTTCATCGGGCCTGGGTTGCCCGGACAAGGTATTGGAAGCGATTGGATCGCGTTTCGAGAGCGAAGGTCATCCACGAAATCTCACAACGCTTCACCCCATTGCAGCCGGCGACATGTATGGCATCAAGGGTGTCGATCACATAGCAAGAGACGGCTTGTTATCGACGATTATAGCCGGCTCCTATCCAAGCGGTCCCTCCAGCATGCCAATGCCTGAAATCTGGAAGATGATCGTCGGGGACCGTGTTGCGGCATATAACGTTCCTTCCGGCATCCTGTTCGACATGCATCGTGATGTGGCAGCGCGTCGTCCCGGTGTGTTGACCAAGGTAGGGCTGGAGACCTTCGTTGATCCGGTTCGGGAAGGCTGTGCCATGAACCGGAAGGCGCAGGAGCGCCCGATCGTGACACGGCAGGAATTTGGCGGCGATACCTGGCTGCACTTCGAGAACATCGCGCCGGATGTGGCAATCGTCCGCGCCACCACAGCCGATGAACGCGGCAATCTCACCTATGAACATGAAGGCGCCTATCTGGGCGGTCTGGATCAGGCAATCGCTGTCCGCAACAATGGCGGCATTGTCATTGCGCAGGTAAAGCGGGTGACGGCAAAAGGCTCGCTCCGCCCGCATGATGTCCGTATTCCCGGCAATCTTGTTGATCTGGTTGTCGTCGATCCGGAGCAGAAGCAGACCACGGAAACTTTTTTTGATCCGGCGATATCCGGCGAGATCATTCGACCGCTATCCAGTTTTTCCCTGGCCGAGCATGGCGTGGAGAAAGTCATTGCGCGCCGGGCAGCGATGGAGTTAAGCGCCGGCCAAACTGCTAATCTCGGCTTTGGAATTTCCGCCATGGTTCCCCGCATCCTGCTTGAGGAAGGCTATGGCGACGCGGTTAGCTGGGCGATCGAACAGGGCGCAGTCGGCGGCGTCCCGCTGACCGGCTTTGCGTTTGGCTGTGCTTCGAACGCAGATGCTTTCATGCCGTCTCCCAGCCAGTTCACCTATTTTCAGGGCGGCGGTTTCGACATCTCGTTTCTCTCGTTCCTCGAAGTCGATGTCGAAGGCAATGTCAATGTTTCCAAGCTTGGCAAGAAACCCTATCTTACCGCGGGGTGCGGTGGTTTTGTGGATATAACTTCGAATGCGAAAAAGATCGTCTTTGCGGGATTGTTCGAGGCGGCCGCGGATATCGAGATCTCGGATGACGGCCTGCGGGTCAAGAAGCCCGGGAAATTCACCAAGATGGTCGATGCGGTCGAGCATGTGACCTTTTCTGGCAAGCGGGCGCGCGAGACCGGCCAGGAAGCTGTCTACATTACCGAGCGCTGTGTCATCCGCCTTGATGAGGATGGATTGATTGCTACAGAAATCATGCCCGGCATCGAAGCTGAAACCGAGATTGTCCAGGCATCGAATGGCCGGGTGCGGATTGCCGGCAATGCCGGTACCATTTCGACGGCCCTGCTGCGAGAAGAAGCCATGGGATTGGCGATATGAGCGAATTGCATCTCGAGATTGACGATGGAATTGCCGTGATCCGCATCGATAATCCGTCCAAGCTGAACGCGCTGACGATTCCCATGCTAAAGGCGCTGGAAGACCATTGTGATGCGATTGAACGGGAACCCGCCGTCCGTGCGGTAATCCTGACCGCAGAGGGAAATCGTGCCTTTTGTGCTGGTGCCGATATCAATGCCTGGTCTGATCTGGCTCCCGGTGAATTTGCCCGGCACTGGGTCCGGGACGGTCACCGCATTTTCGACCGCCTTGCACGACTTGCAAAGCCTACCATTGCCGCAATCGCAGGCCATGCCTTTGGCGGCGGGCTTGAACTTGCGTCATGCTGCGATATCCGGGTCATGGCGCCGGAAGCGACACTGGCGCTACCGGAAGCCGGAGTGGGCGTCGTGCCCGGCTGGTCCGGAACACAACGTCTTGCCAGATTGATGCCCGAACCGGTTTTGAAGGAAATGGCTATCTTCGGTCGGCGCCTCAGCGCCGAGCGGGCGCACGCAATCGGTTTTGTCGCGGAAGTGGCAGAGGATGTGAATACCTGTGCCCGTGACATGGCAGAGCGGGTCAAGCCGGTTTCTCCGAGGTCGGTGGAGATCACGAAATTCATGATCCACGGCGCGGTTGGTGAGGATCGGGCGGCGATGATCGAGGCGCTCGGCGGCGGATCGATCGCTGCCAGCGACGACAAGGCGGAGGGCGTGGCCGCCTTCCGCGCCAAACGCAAGCCCAGTTTTTCGGGAACCTAGCATGACGAAATTTGATCTAAATCTCATTGCTGCACAAAACAGTCCAAAATTGCCGAGCGAACCATTTGTCGCCCGGCATCTGATCGATGGTAAATGGTGCGACAGCCAGGATGGGGCTGTTTTCGAACGGCATTCTCCGGCACATGGCGTGCTGGTGACAAAGGCAGCCAAGGCGGGTGAAACTGAAACGGAACAGGCGATTGCCGCTGCCAGACGGGCCTTTGACGATGGACGCTGGTCGGATGTTTCAGGCAAAGACCGGGCGACGCTGTTACTAAAGGTCGCCGACCTGATTGATGAGAACCGTGAACGTATTGCGCTTCTGGAGACTCTGGAAAACGGAAAGCCGATCAGCCAGGCAGAGGCGGAAATCGAGGGTGCGGCGGATCTGTGGCGCTATGCGGCCGCGTTAGCCCGTACCATGCACGGCGACAGCCACAACTCGCTTGGCAAGGATATGCTGGGTGTTGTCCTCAAGGAACCGATCGGCGTGGCTTCCATCATCACCCCCTGGAATTTCCCGTTTCTGATCGTGTCGCAGAAACTGCCCTTTGCGCTGGCTGCAGGGTGTACGGCGGTCGTCAAGCCATCGGAATTGACGCCGGCAACGACCGTGATCCTGGGCGAATTGCTGGTCGAGGCTGGATTACCCGCAGGTGTGGTCAATATCGTATTGGGTTACGGCGTACCTGTCGGTGCAATGATGACCACCCACAGCCAGGTCGACATGGTCTCGTTTACCGGTTCAACGGCGGTCGGAAAGGCGATCACGGCAAGCTGTGCACAGACGCTAAAAAAAGTGTCGCTCGAACTGGGTGGCAAAAATCCGCATGTGATTTTTCCTGATGCCGACATCGACAGCGCGATCGATGCGATTGTTTTCGGAATTTACTTCAATGCAGGCGAATGCTGCAATTCCGGATCTCGTATCATTGTTCACGAGGACGTTGTGGATGAAGTGACCAAGAAGGTCGTGGAATTATCAACAAAAGTACCATTTGGCGATCCGCTCCATCCCGACACAAAGGTCGGCGCAATAATCTCGACTGAACATCAGGAAAAAATCCACGGCTATGTGCAATCCGCGCTTGCAGCGGGAGCTCAAGCCAGCATCGGCGGTAGCGCACTTTCGATTGAGGGTTTGCCTGGCCAGTTTTATGGGCCTACAGTTCTATCCGGTGTTACCAGCGAAATGCCGGTGGCACGGGAGGAGGTATTCGGTCCTGTCTTGTCGGTGATCAATTTCAGGACCCTGGAGGAAGCAATCGCGCTTGTAAACAATATTGAATATGGCCTTTCAGCCGGCGTCTGGAGTGAAAATGTCCATACCTGCCTGGAATTCGCACGCCGTGCGAAAGCCGGAACTGTGTGGACCAATACCTGGATGGACGGTTTTGCGGAAATGCCATTTGGCGGCTTCAAGGAAAGTGGAGCCGGACGGGAATTGGGCCATTACGGCCTGGAAGAATACCTGGAGGTGAAAACAGTGCAAATGCGGATTGGCCGCACACGTTCACCCTGGGTGCAATGACGCTGACCGCCGAACACAAACTGGCAGCGAAATAAAACGCAGAAAAGGAGGATACCCATGCGTTCTACCTTACTTAAATCAATTGCAGCATTTGCACTGCTTGCCGCGTCGACCGGCCCCAGCTGGGCGGAAGATGTCGAAGTGCTGCACTGGTGGACTTCAGGTGGTGAGGCTTCAGCCCTCAACGTTCTGAAGAAAGACCTGGAAGGCCAGGGCATTGGCTGGCAGGACATGCCGGTCGCCGGTGGTGGCGGCACGCAAGCAATGACTGTACTTCGTGCCCGCGTAACATCGGGCAATGCGCCAACTGCGGTTCAGATGCTTGGCTTTGACATTACCGACTGGGCCAAGGAAGGCGCATTGGCCAATCTGAACGATCTCGCCGCTGCCGAGGGCTGGGACGGCGTCGTGCCGGAAGCCCTGCAAGCCTTCTCAAAACATGACGGCCAGTGGGTTGCTGCACCGGTCAATGTGCATTCGACCAACTGGGTCTGGGCCAACAAGGCAGTTATGGACGAGCTCGGAATTGCACAACCCACGACCTGGGACGAACTGGTTGCCGCAATGGAAAAGGTCAAGGCATCCGGCAAGACCGCGGTCGCGCATGGTGGCCAGCCCTGGCAGGACGCAACCATCTTTGACGCCGTTGCAATGTCCACCGGTGGCAAGGACTTTTACCAGAAGGCATTTATCGAGCTCGACCCGGAAGCACTCGGCTCCGACACGATGAAGGAAATATTTGATCGCATGACTGTTATCCGCGGCTATGTCGATGACAACTTTTCCGGACGCGACTGGAACCTGGCTTCGGCCATGGTCATCAACGGTGATGCAGCATTCCAGTTCATGGGTGATTGGGCCAAGGGTGAATTCCTGAATGCCGGCAAGAAGCCAGGCGAGGACTTCCTTTGCTTCCGCTTCCCGGGAACCCAGGATCAGGTCACCTTCAATGCCGACCAGTTCGCGCTGTTCAAGCAGGGTGATACGGTTTCCGATCAGCAGAATGCACTTGCCAAGGCAATTCTGTCACCATCGTTCCAGTCGGCATTCAACGTCGTCAAGGGATCAGTTCCGGCACGTGTGGATGTATCCGACGAAGCGTTTGATGACTGCGGAAAGCAGGGCATGAAAGACCTGGCAGCGGCAGCGTCATCGGGCAATCTGTTTGGTTCCATGGCGCATGGTCACGCAAATCCGGCTTCCGTGAAGAATGCGATGTATGACGTGATCACTGCTCATTTCAACGGCGAATATGATTCCGATACCGCCGTATCAGAAATGGTCACCGCCGTAGAACTCGCTCAGTAAGTCCAGCGGTAATATGAGGAGGGTCGACCGGCCCTCCTCCACATTAATCAGGGAGGATGTACCATGACATCTGCCGATCGAACACGAAACGGCAATGACTGGCTTCGCGATGCGCTTCCGAAGATCGTATTAAGCCCAAGCTTCGCCATTGTAGTAATTTTCGTCTACGGGTTCATCCTCTTCACCTTTGTGCTGTCATTTACCGATAGCCGCATCCTGCCGTCCTTCGGATTTGTCGGCTGGCAGAATTACGAAAGACTTTTCCGGGTACGTGCCTGGGATATTGCCGTAAACAATCTACTGATCTTCGGATCGCTCTATATCATTATCTGTTGTGCGCTCGGCCTGGCGTTGGCAATTCTGCTTGATCAGAAAATCCGCGCGGAAGGCTTCATCCGTACCATTTATCTCTATCCGATGGCGCTCAGCTTCATCGTTACCGGCACGGCCTGGAAGTGGTTTCTGGATCCCGGGATTGGATTGCAGGCAGTTGTTCGCGGCTGGGGCTGGGAATCCTTTACCTTCGAGTGGATCAAGGACAGCGACATGGCAATCTATACCATTGTCATTGCCGCTGTCTGGCAGACCAGTGGCTTTGTCATGGCGATGTTCCTGGCCGGGCTGCGCGGCATCGACAATGAGGTCCTGAAGGCCGCGCAGATCGATGGCGCGTCAAACTGGGCCTTGTATCGACGAATCGTCATTCCGCAGTTACGACCCGCGTTCATGTCGGCATTTGTCGTGCTGGCGCATATGGCGATCAAGTCCTATGACCTGGTCATCGCGCTTACCGGCGGTGGTCCCGGTACGGCGACAGAGCTACCGGCGACGTTTATGTATTCCTACACCTTCACCCGAAACCAGATGGGCATTGGTGCTGCATCGGCGACGATCATGCTGATGTCGATCGCAGCGATCATGATCCCCTATATCTGGTCCGAATTGAGGGAGAAGAAATAATGGCCAGCAATGCTTCCGCAAATGTCATTCGGACCGGTGGCGGCTCCAGATTCATCATCTATCTGCTGCTGATCATATTCTGTCTTTACTACCTGCTTCCGCTCTACGTAATGGTGGTCAACTCGCTGAAACCGTTGAGCGAAATCCAGGCTGGCGGGATGATGGCCCTGCCGCGCGAATGGACCGTGTCCCCCTGGTTCAGCGCATGGTCGACGGCACAGATCGGCGTAGAGGCTACCGGGTTGAGACCCTATTTCATCAACTCGATCCTGATGGTTGTTCCTGCCGTGGCAGTTTCCACCGTGCTCGGCGCCTTGAACGGCTATGTTCTGACCAAGTGGCGGTTCAAGGGCGATACGATCGTCTTCGGACTGTTGCTGTTTGGTTGCTTCATCCCGTTCCAGATGGTCCTGATTCCAATGGCACGCATGCTCGGGCTGATGGGTCTGGCCGGAACCGTTCCGGGACTGATATTCGTGCATCTGGTTTACGGGATCGGATTCTCGACGCTTTATTTCCGCAACTATTATCAGCAGTTTCCGACCGAACTGGTCCGGGCGGCGATGATTGACGGCGCCGGTTTCTTCACGATTTTCCGTCGGATCATGTTGCCCTCATCCGGGCCGATCGCGGTGGTGTGCATCATCTGGCAGTTCACCAATATCTGGAACGACTTCCTGTTTGGTGCCAGCTTCTCCGATTTTGACAGTCAGCCGATGACGGTTGCGCTTAACAATCTGGTGCAGTCTTCCACCGGGGTCAAAGAATACAATGTCCATTTTGCCGGGGCGATCATGGCTGCTCTGCCGACACTCCTCGTCTACATAATCGCTGGCCGCTATTTCGTACGCGGGCTCATGGCCGGCAGCGTGAAAGGATAAGAACATGGGATTCCTTGATATCAAGAATGCGACAAAGTCCTACGGTCCCGTCAAGGTGCTGCACGAGACCGATATCTCGATTGAGGAAGGCGAGTTTCTTGTGCTTGTCGGGCCATCCGGTTGCGGCAAATCCACCCTGCTCAACATGATCGCGGGACTGGAAGACATCACCAGCGGTGATATCGCGATCAAGGGCCGCTCGATGAACGGTGTCAGGCCAGCCGAGCGAAATATCGCCATGGTGTTCCAGTCCTACGCACTCTACCCGAATATGAACGTGGCGCAGAACATGGCTTTCGGCCTGGAGATGCATGGCGTTCCGAAGCAGGATCGGGACAAGGCAGTTTCCGATGTTGCGGACCTGTTGCAGATACAGCAATTGCTGGATCGCAAACCCGGCCAGCTATCTGGTGGACAGCGCCAACGCGTCGCCATGGGGCGGGCGCTGGTTCGTGATCCTGATGTGTTTCTTTTTGACGAGCCGCTATCGAACCTTGATGCAAAGCTGCGGGTCGACATGCGTACCGAGATCAAGAAGCTGCATCAAAAGCTCGGTACGACAATTGTTTATGTGACGCATGACCAGATCGAAGCGCTGACGCTATCGACCCGCATCGCCGTGATGTTTGGTGGGCATGTGCAGCAATTGGGAACGCCCAAGGATATCTATGATCAACCGGCCAATATATTCGTTGCCGGCTTCATGGGCTCCCCATCGATGAACCTGTTTCCAGCAAAGATTTCCGTCACGAAGGGACAGGCAGCAGCGAAGGTGGAGTTAGCCGACGGCAAAACTGCTTCCCTACCGTTTCCCGCGGATAGCCCGATGGCCAAGCATAATAGGCGCGACATCATTCTGGGTATCCGGCCGGAGGCGATTACCGATGAGGATGGCGCCGACCGCAATTCGAAATCCATTCATGTCATCAAGAACCATGTCGAAGTGACCGAGCCGGCAGGTTCCGATACCTTTGTGGTCAGCTATATGGGCGGCAAGGAAGTGACCGGCAGGTTCAGGGCAGATGTGGATGTCGAGGCGGGTCAAACCTTCCCCTTTGCCATCAACATGGAAAAGGCGGTTTGTTTCGACACCGAGACGGAACAGCGGATTGACTGATGACAGAAATGTCGTCCTCGCCGGAGATTGTGATCATCGGGAGCGGCATGGGCGGCGCAACGCTTGCCGCCGGCCTGGCATGGACCGGTGCAAAGATCACAATTCTAGAGCGTGGCGGCTATATTCCGAAAGACGCGCCGGCACGTGATCCCAACCGGATTTTCCGCAATAGCGCCTTTACGTCCGATGAAAACTGGCTTGACGAACGCGGTCGAAAATTCTCACCCGGCAATTACTATCACGTGGGCGGAAATTCCAAGCTCTACGGCGCGGTATTGATCCGGTATCGGGCAGAGGATTTCGACGAAATGCAACATGCCGATGGCGTTTCACCGGCCTGGCCTTTTTCATATGAGACATTGGCGCCGTGGTATGATGCAGCGGAAAGAATGTACCATGTGCGAGGTGTGCTCGGCGAAGATCAGACCGAGCCACCGCATTCAAACGATTATCCGTTTCCCCCGGTCCCGGACGAACCGGCAATTGCCAAGGTCAGGCACAGGCTGCGCAAGGCGGGGACACATCCGTTTTCCCTGCCGCTCGGGGTCGATCTGGATCGCTGGCTGGCTGGTGGCAACACCGGCTGGGATGGATATCCGGATACTTGCGGCGGCAAGATGGATGCCGAGACCGTTGGCATTGAAACCGCGCTAAAACATCGCAACGTCACCTTTCTGACCAATGCCCGCGTTACCGGGTTGATGGCTTCTGCCGACCGGAAGCGGATTAACGAAGTCCATTATGAAAAGGACGGAGAATTTCACCGGCTGAATCCAGGCTGTGTTGTCCTATGCGCCGGAGCAGTGCAATCAGCTGCGTTGCTACTGTCCAATGGTCTGGCGAACTTGTCGGATCAGGTCGGTCGGTGCTTCATGAACCATAATGCAAGCGCGTTGCTTGCGATCGATCCGAGATTTGAAAACGATTCGGTTTATCAAAAGACCTTCGGGATCAATGACTGGTATCTTTCCGACGGAAAGGGCGGACCGCCGCTGGGGAACATTCAGCTATTGGGCAGGGTGGTTCCCGATATTCTAAATGCCAATGTTCCGTCGCTTCCGATGCCGATCGCGCGGTACATCTCCGGCCACGCAGTCGATCTTTACGCAATCTCGGAAGACCTTCCGGATCCGGAAAGCCGGGTTGTCCTGAACGGTGAAAACATCCAGCTGATCTGGCGGCGGTCGAACATGACCGCCCATCGCAGGCTGGTCAAGAAATTGAAATCAACCATGCGGGCAGCCGGATTTCCGATTGTCCTGTCGCGCCTGTTTGACGGGCGGGTGCCGTCGCATCAATGCGGAACCGTACGGATTGGTACCGATCCGAACAACTCGGCACTCGATCCGCAATGCCGGTCCTGGGATCATTCCAATCTGTTTGTGACGGATGCTGCCTGCTTACCGACCTCGGCGGCGGTCAACCCAGCACTTACCGTTGCTGCGATGGCCTTGCGCGCGTCGAACACCATCAAGAAGGACTTTGGCGCATGAACTGGATGGCGAGGTCATTCCGGCGAATGGCATGCGGACATTTTCAATAAATTAGAGAACTAAAATGACAGACACATATGACTTCATTGTCGTCGGCGGCGGTTCGGCAGGGTGCATTGTCGCCGCCCGTCTTTCGGAAAATCCCGAAGTGAACGTTCTGCTCCTGGAAGCGGGCGGCAGGGATTGGCATCCGTTTTACCATATGCCGGCGGGCTTCGCGAAGATGACGAAGGGGATTGGCAGCTGGGGTTGGGAAACCGTTCCGCAAAAGCACATGCAGGACAAGGTGTTCCGCTACACACAGGCAAAGGTCATCGGGGGTGGTTCGGCAATCAATGCCCAAGTCTATACGCGCGGCAATGCGCTCGACTATGACGAATGGCGCCAGCAGGGATGCGATGGCTGGTCGTATGAAGACGTGCTTCCCTATTTTCGCAAGGCGGAAGACAATGATACATTTGACAACAAGTATCACAGCAAAGGTGGCCCGCTCGGCGTAAGTCAGCCTATTGCGCCGCTGCCGATTTGCGAGGCCTATTTCGATGCGGCAGAGGCGCTCGGAATTCCACGCAATCCAGATCTGACCGGAGAGACGCAGGACGGTGTCGGCTACTATCAGTTGACACAGCGCAATGCCCGGCGATCGTCCACCGCCATGGCCTATCTGGCCCCTAATCGGGACCGTAAGAATCTGAGCGTCAAATTTGATGCCCAGGTACGTCGCTTGGCTGTCGAAAAGGGCAAGACGACAGGCGTTGAACTCATGGACGGCACGAAGCTTAGTGCCACTTCCGAAGTCATACTGTCCTCCGGCGCAATCGGTTCACCGCGGTTATTGCAGCTTTCGGGCATTGGCCCGGCAGATCATTTGTCCGATCTCGGCATTGATGTCGTGTTTGACCAGCCGCAGGTCGGCGAGAATTTCCAGGATCATCTGGATCTTTACTGCATATGCGAGGTTTCCGGGCCGCATACCTATGACCGTTACGCGAAACTTCACCTGTCAGCACTGGCAGGACTGCAATATCTGTTGGCGCGCAAGGGGCCTGTCGCCTCCTCATTGTTTGAAACCGGCGGGTTCTGGTATGTCGATCCGGAAGCGCGGTCTCCGGATATCCAATTTCATATGGGTCTTGGCACGGGAATTGAACATGGCGTAGCCGCCATGCCTCAGGGCGGGGTGACGCTCAATTCGTGTTATTTGCGCCCGCGCTCCAGGGGTACGGTCCGGTTGCAGAGTGCCGACCCGTCTGACGCACCGGCGATAGACCCAAATTACCTGCAAGACAATCGCGACAGGGAACTCTCCATTGAGGGCCTGAAACTGACGCAGAACATCCTTTCCCAGGATGCGCTAAAGCCATTCATTCTTGCTGAACGGCTGCCCGGTCCCGATGTGAAGACGGACGAGGACTATTACAACTTCATTTGTGAACATTCGAAAACCTCGCATCACGCTTCTGGAACCTGCCGGATGGGTAGTGACAAGGAAGCTGTTGTGGATACAAGGCTTAGAATGAACGGGATTGAGGGTTTGCGGGTTGTGGATGCGTCGATCATGCCTACGATCGTCTCGTCCAATACCAATGCGCCGACCATCATGATTGCCGAAAAAGCCGCAGACATGATCCGCGCGGATAACGGGATCAACTGAAACCGTGATGACTGGAAAACGGCCGACCATTATCGATGTTGCTCGCAGGGCGGGCGTATCCAAGTCGACCGTTTCGCTGGTT
>JBCCEP010000087.1:0-11935 GCA_039030215.1 Pseudomonadota bacterium | reverse complement strand
CAAATTGATGGTCATAATTTTCATTATCATTCTTGATAAAGACCGTCTTGATTGGAGCATTAACGTATCTGTCAAATTCGATATCACTCTTCCAATACACATTTATCCTTGCACGATTTCCTGCGGGATTGGTGACTTCATAAGATTTCCTTTTTAAAGTTCCATTCAGCGCACCAATATCCAATCCGGTTCTGGTATATTTACTTGAAGTATGGTTCCCGTAAACCATATCGATAACTTCAAAATTGCGGTATCTTTGGCTTACCAAGGCATTTACAAATGTTGACCTAAACGCCTGCGCTTCGACTTTCGCGCCATCATGAACCACGGTGGCGGTGTCATCAGCGGCACTGGCAAAGGCGCTTTCTGGCAGGGTTGTCTCGCCATTCAGCACACGCACCAGCCTGGCGCCGGCATCGCCATCAGCGACCGGCAGGCCAGCCTTTTTGGCAGCGTCCGCCATCGCCTCGCCAAATTCCTCAAGTGCTACCGGTCTTGTAGCCTCTGCTCCCTTATCCAGCAGATTTTCCGACAGGAGAATCGTGCCGTAACCTGTCTTTGAAGAAATGAATACGCCTTTTGTACCGAGCGGCAATTGGTCGTCAGCTCCCTTGCCGGGCCTCAACTGGCTGACTTCGGGTGCCGTTTCCACTTCCGGATCGAGACTACCGCCAATGATCCGTTCGCGTAATTCAAACAGAGCTTTTTTCTGTTCCGCAGACAATTGCGAGATTTCCTTGCCGGTCAGGGCATAGGCCAGCGAAGCACCCTTGCGGTCGCCTTTTGCAAAACCGGCAAATGTCCTGGCTGCATCGGAGACCGC
This sequence comes from Pseudomonadota bacterium, assembly GCA_039030215.1. Classification (GTDB taxonomy): domain Bacteria; phylum Pseudomonadota; class Alphaproteobacteria; order Rhizobiales; family Rhizobiaceae; genus BOKV01. Next base: position 11,112 of record JBCCEP010000087.1, on the reverse strand, counting down.
GCCACGCGCCGCGAACAAATGGCTGCTGAAGAATTGGCTGCGGGGAAGTTGCAGCGGGAAGCCAAGAGGCCGTTTTTGCACCGGAAAATTGCCAATCTGAGGATATCCCATCTCAAACTCCTGAAATAATAATCATTAAAAATCGCGCCGAACCTGCCGGTATCTGTTGCACTGTCTGGAAGCCGGCAACTGACAGGTTCTTTCACAGTCAATGTGAGCGGATATCAGCAGTAATGTCCGATTAATACTGGGATTAATCACGTAGGTATTAATTACTATTATATTTCAATCATTTATATTATTGATGTATTGATTATATTTGGAGGAATATTTCTGTCCCATAGCGGGACAGAATGGCGATGACCGTAAAACCGGGAAGCTGGAGCGGGTAGCGGGAATCGAACCCGCATATTCAGCTTGGAAGGCTGCTGCTCTACCATTGAGCTATACCCGCTTTGCGGAATTGCCGATGCACTGGTCTGCGATGGTGGAGGAGGCTGGATTCGAACCAGCGTAGGCGTAGCCAACGGATTTACAGTCCGTCTCCTTTAACCACTCGGACACTCCTCCAATTCGCAGTACATGAAGTGTCGGCAAGCTTGCCTGTGAATACCGGCCAAACAATCTAGCAGCCGAAGCACAGTCCGCGCCGGGTTATGCCGCCGCACCCCTGCCGTGTCAACACGCCAATCGGTTTTGACCGCACAATTTTGTTTGGCAATGGCAAATAATGTGTTTCACCGCATCATGGCTGCTTGCCAGCCAACGCGATGCAGGTTACCCCGGCAGAATGACAGACAAACATTCGGGCAAGAAAACGGGCGCCGGGAAACTCGGCGAGGCGCATGACCACCATCATGCGAAAAAGCGCCGCCAGCGCCGGGATGCGGCAATTGCGAAGCGCAATGTTGCAAAACCGGAAGGCAGCCCCCTCTTCATCTATGGCATTCATACGGTGCGCCATGCATTGGAGAATACCAAGCGGAAGAAAATCGCGCTGTTTGCAACCCGAAACGCGCTAGCCCGGCTGGAAGTCGATACGCTCGATCTCAAGGGATTGCGGATCGAGGAGACCGATCCCAGATCGCTCGACCGGATGGTGGGGCCGGACGCTGTCCATCAAGGCGCTGTGCTTGAAGTAGAACCGCTAAATCCACGCAGGCTGGAAGAATTGAACGATGCCGATCTGGTGCTGGTGCTGGATCAGGTGACCGACCCCCATAATGTGGGCGCGATATTGCGATCGGCAATCGCGTTTGATGCCGCAGCGGTGATTACCACTGCACGTCACTCGCCTTCCGAATCCGGCGTACTAGCAAAGGCGGCCTCCGGTGCGCTCGACATGATCGACATGATCCAGGTCAGAAATCTGGGAGAATGCCTGACGGAGTTGAAGGCGCTCGGTTTTCAAATCATCGGACTCGACAGCGAAGGCTCGGCGGAACTCGAGATAGAGGCGAGCGTGGGCAAGGTCGCGCTTGTGCTTGGTTCGGAAGGAAAGGGTTTGCGACAGAAAACCAGGGGATTGTGTGACACGCTCATGCGGCTCGAAATGCCGGGCCGTATCAAGTCGCTCAACGTGTCAAACGCTGCCGCAGTCTCTTTATATATTGTGCGGCAGCGTCTGGATCGATTGGACAGATAGAATCCTAACCTTAATTTACGGGCGGCTTATCGACGTCACCCTCAAGCTGTTCGACCGGATTTTCCTTGCCGTCGTAGAGGGTGATGATCTTTGGTGAGTTGAAGTACTCGCCAAGCCGGATGGTGCAATATTCCCCCGGAGAACAGTCTCCTTCGATAACCGGCACCGTGGTGGCATAGGCCGGATCATCATAGTAGGGATCCTGATAGCCAGGTCCGGATGATATCACCAATGCGCCACCCATGATGTCTCTATAGTAGTCGTTTCCGCCACGGCGGTGGTGTCTGCGGAAACCGTCATATCCGCCGCGGAAGCCATAATCGCGGTAGTAGTTTCTCTTACCATAACGGTCATATCTGCGAACGTTATGCGCATACCGCTTTCCACCAGGGTACTGATAGTGTTTGCGATGATGCTTGGAGTAACGGTGGTCGCGTCCGCCTCTATAGCCATAGTCGCGTCCACCTCTATATCCGTCCCTGCGGTAGCCTCTGTGACCGTCATTATATCTGCCGCGATCCCGCGCATAATTGCGGTTGTTGCGGTGACCGCGATCTGCGTGATGACGACCACGATCATGATGTCTGGCGCCGTGGCGCGTGCCGGGATTACGCAAGGCGCTTCCAGAGCGATAGGTGTTTTTGTAGCGGCCATATCCGCGCTTGCCGTAGTAACCGGTACGCTTGCCACCGACATACATTTGCTTCGAGCGATGGCCGGACCGCATGCGGGGCTTGCCACCACCGTGACCGCCAGAGGAGTAACCTTTTTGGCCTCCCCTTGCCTGCGCGTCGGAATAGGAATAGCCGCCAAGCATCAACGCGGTCACGGCAAGAACCGCAATACCGTTACGCAGGCTGAACAGCGTTGCAAATTTGCGAAATGTGTCTGAACTCAGGGCATTCAACATGTGGACACTCCCGGCAGCCGTCCCGGCTGCGCTGGTTTGCGCCAGGCTTTCGCCCGGCTGAACATTGGTCGGCCCACACCGCCCAGTTTTTGCATTATTTCCAAGTTAATGAAGTGTTAAGATCACCGCAAGGTCAAGCCCCTGCCACGGCGCTGGATTGGAGAGTATTTTTTCCATCATGGTTAATGCCGCAAACACTGGACATCGGCGAAATTTGTGGTAATCACGCGCGCATGCCCTTGTAGCTCAGATGGTAGAGCAGCTGATTTGTAATCAGCGGGTCGGCGGTTCGAGTCCGTCCGGGGGCACCATATGATCAAGATATTTCAATGGGTTAATCGAATATTGAGCGCGGCTGCGATGCGCTCAATTCTCAAACTACATGTGTGGTTTGTCATCTTATACCCCTGATGGTGAAATCATTCTGGGACCTGCTCCAGATGTTTCAGGGTTCTAAACCGCCGCAGGAGACTGCGGATCGGGAATAACACTGTCGGCAGGTATGGGCGATGTGATCGCCCTTCTCCGACAGCCTTGGTCAAATCGATCGATTTCCGTTTTGAGTCTAAAGGATTCGCAGAGTTCAAACCGTGACAGCAAATTAGACAATCGGTCGTAATTATCGTGTGGTGTGATATGTGCGATCTTGAGCAGGAACCAAAAGAGTCTATAAACCTTCTCGAATATTCAGCACACAATAAGCTTCAACCTAAACAATAGCCTGTCAGATGGTTCGCCCAGACGTCATAGCCTGATCTAGTACCTGTCGGTATTGCATAGGAGTGCAACAATGACTGTCATCACTTGTGTTGAAGACTTCCGGCAGCTTTATCGACGCCGCGTGCCGAAGATGTTGTACGACTATTGTGAATCTGGTTCATACACCGAATCCACATTTCGCAGAAACGAGAGCGATCTGCAAAAACTGCTCATTCGCCAAAGAGTAGGCGTTGACATATCCAATGTACAAACCGGGGCCAAATTGGCGGGCTTTGAGTCTACCATTCCGGCAGCAATTGCCCCGATTGGAATGCTGGGTATGCAGCATCCTGCCGGAGAAATCAAAGCGGCCCTTGCAGCCCGGGATTTCGGTATTCCGTTCATCCTCTCAACGATGTCAATCTGTTCAATCGAGGAAGTGGCAGATGCAACAAAATCACCGTTCTGGTTCCAATTGTACGTGGTAAAGGACCGCGGCTATGTCCGTGATCTAATTCAAAGGGCAAAAACTGCAGAGTGCTCTGCACTAGTGGTAACAATGGATCTTACGATGCATGGCCAACGCCACAAGAACGTGAAGAACCAGTTGTCCATTCGCCCAAATTTACGAAACCTACTCAATATGGCGACTAAACCTCGTTGGGCACTTGGCATGGTTTCCACACCCTACAGGAAATTTGGCAATGTTATTGGACATGCCAAAGGCGTTGACGATCTCTCAAGCTTGCTTGTCTGGGGTGCAGAAATGGTCGACCCGTCATTGAATTGGGATGACATCGAATGGATAGGCAAGGAATGGGGTGGGCCGATTATCCTCAAAGGATTGATGGACATAGAAGATGCAAAGATTGCCGCCAGCATGGGCATCAAAACCATTGTCGTTTCCAATCATGGCGGGCGGCAGTTGGACGGTACTGCAAGTACAATCGCGCGGGTACCAAAAATTGCCGATGCAGTCGGTGATAAATTGGAACTGATCATGGATTCCGGAGTTCGCACCGGCATGGACATATTCCGCGCCAGAGCGTGTGGAGCGACAGGCGTATTGCTGGGCCGCGCAATGATCTATGCCCTGGGGGCCATGGGCCAGGAGGGTGTAGCAAAGATGCTTGAAATCCTCCAAAAGGAGCTAAAGACCACAATGGGCCTGGCTGGTGTGACCAGTACAAACGATATCTCCAATAATTGCTTATACCATTCGGGCTAGTTGCATGCCCCATAGCATTTGAACGTCCGGATGGATTGGCAGGCAAAACAGTCGGTCATCAAAAAGTCGGTGCGACTTGGTTTGGGCATTACTGTCGATTTTGGACCAAACTCTGCTTGAGCCTTTGATTTACTGTCAGCCGTGTTCCCGAAGACTGTCCTCAGGCGCTTCTTGTCGCGAGTGCATTCCATAATCACGAATTACCTGTGCAATTCGAAGACGGTAATCTTCAAACACGCCCGAGCGACCCTTGCGCTGCGCTGAACGGTGCGCGGCAAGCGTGCGCCATTGGCGTATTGCCTCTTCATCTTCAAAAAATGACAGGGACAGCAACTTGTTAGGGTCGCTGAGACTTTGGAAGCGCTCCACCGACACAAATCCCTCCACTTCCTGCGCCAGAGGGAGCAGGGCTGCAGCTATATCCAGATATTGTTCCTTACGACCGCCGGCCGGTTGAACCTCGAAAATCACCGCAATCATGGCGCATTCCCTACGCTGTGCGGTGCGGACGCAAGTCTCAGGAATGTGCGATCTTCACGAAGAAGGAATTTCTCGCGCTGCGCAAATTCATAGTTTTCGTTACCGAGTGGATCTCTCGCCAGCTTTTGTCGATAGGTCTCGTAGGCGGCCAGGCTTTCAATGTTATAGACCCCATAGGCGAGTGTGCTCGATCCCTCGTGCGGCGCGAAATAGCCGATCAGGTCCGCACCACATCGCGGGATGGCTTGCCCCCAGTTACGGGAATATTCCTCGAATTGCGGTTTTTTGGTCGGATCGATTTGATATCGAATGAAACAGGTGATCATCAGAGTCTCCATAGTTCGATGGGCAGCGAACCATGACACATTGTCTCTCGATAATGCTTCGACTAAGATCGAACCATGAAAGAAGGACCTGATATTGCGCTTTTGGGTGCGCTGATTGGTGACCCAGCAAGGGCAAACATGCTGACCGCGCTAATGACCGGCAAAGCGCTAACCGCCAGCGAGTTAGCGACTGAAGCCGGCATCACCCTGCAGACCGCCAGTTCGCACCTCAAAAAGCTGCAAGAAGCCAGCTTATTGCGACAGCGCAAGCAGGGCCGCCATCGATATTTTGCACTGGCTGACGAAGACGTGGGTAGCCTGCTGGAGGCGATGATGGGATTGGCCGCCAAACGCGGAATGTTGCGCACCCGGACCGGACCTCGTGACGGGGCACTACGAAAGGCACGGGTCTGCTACAACCATCTGGCTGGTGATCTCGGTGTATTCTTGTATGACGGCATGATCGCCAGGCGGCAGCTAGTCGAACAAGGCGACGAGGTGACGCTGACAACCGCAGGCGAGCAGTTTGTGGAACGTTTCGGTATTAATCTTAAAGAAATCAGCAAAGGCCGACGACCACTTTGCAAATCCTGTCTTGACTGGAGCTCTCGCCGGACCCATCTGGCCGGATCCCTTGGAACCGCATTTCTTCAGCGCTTCTATGATCTGGGTTGGGCGTCCAGGCAAGAAGGATCAAGAGCCATTGTTTTCAGTGAGGCGGGTGAGCGCGAATTCAGAATGCTGTTCAGTGCTCGATAAATCGAAGACAAATTTATGCCGTGGACGGTAAGTGCAATCCCGAAGCGAGAGTTTTGTCGGACTTGTAACTAATGGGTTGTTTTACGTAGCGAAACAGTTTGACGGCAGAATTAGAGGGGTTCCAAATTGCCAATAGCAGAATATTTTCCGATGCTTGTCTTAGCATGGTCGATCCAGCTCATGGGTGTCGTAACTCCTGGACCAGCAGTCGCGTTGATATTGGGTGTCGCTGTCGCTCAAGGTAGATTGAAGTCACTAATTACCGCATTTGGAATCGCTTGCGCGTCAATCGTGTTGTCAGTCGGGACAGTTCTCGGTCTCACCGCAATTTTTTCTCAAATGGCCGAGCTCATGACCCTTGTTCGATTAATTGGTGCCGGTTATTTAACCTGGCTGGCGTACAATTCGTTTCGCATTGCATTTGCCAAACCAATGCAAATTGACCTGAAACAACAGGGCTCCGGGAACGCTTGGAAAACGGGTTTGAAGGGCTTTTTCCTGCAGCTTTCAAATCCCAAGGCAATTTTGTTCTGGCTCGCGGTTGCAAGCGTGGGCGGTGTTGGCGATGCACCAGTTTCAATTGTTGTACTTTTTGTTGTCGGCGCATTCATCAACTCGTTTGTTGGACATGGCGCATATGCACTGCTTCTTTCATCGACACCCGCCCGTGCCGCTTATTCAGGTTTCCGCGGTTGGATCGAAGCCACACTGGGATGTTTTTTTCTGTTTGCAGCGTTCAAGTTGGCAACTGAAAAAAGTTAGGCCCGCGCATATCGCCGACGATAACTCGCATTAATGGCCTTGAATAAGAGTTTGCATAATGCGTCAGTTGTGCACTGGATTAGACACAACCTGCCTATTGTTTGGTCTTGAACAAAAATTGCTCATGCGTTTCAATGTGTGGCAAACACAAAAATATGGGAAAACTCATGATAAAATCAGCGCTTGCAGCAGCCATGCTGCTTACAGCCATCTCCTCCAGCAGCCTGGCTCAGGAAAACGTCAATTTCGCCTTGGACTGGAAGTTTGAGGGTCCTTCTGCCCCTTACTTCGCCGCGATCGATAAAGGCTATTTCGAAGACGAAGGTATTTCTGTCGAGATATCAGAAGGGGCGGGATCGCTTGATGCAATTCCGAAAGTTGCAACGGGCGCGTTTCCCATCGGATTTGCCGATATCAATTCGCTTATGCGTTTCCTAGATCAAAATCCTGGTGCTCCCGTGACTGCAGTTATGATGGTTTACGACAAACCGCCATTCGCGGTTGTCGGGCGCAAGTCACTTGGAATTGAATCACCCAAGGACCTGGAAGGTAAAGTGCTTGGTGCTCCGCCACCGGATGGCGCATGGGCTCAATTCCCCATCTTTGCCTCGGAAAATGCGCTGGATGTCGACAAGATCACCGTTGAACCGGTCGGGTTTCCCACGCGGGAGCCGATGCTAGCTGAGGGCAAGGTTGACGCCGTTACCGGATTTTCCTTTTCCTCGACGCTCAATCTGAAGAGACTTGGCATCCCAATGGAAGACCAGACCATACTCCTGATGAGTGATCACGGTGTCTCGCTGTATGGCAATGCGATCATCGTAAATACTGATTTTGCGAAAGAAAATCCTGAGGTGGTGTCAGGCTTCATAAGAGCTGTCGGCAAGGGTTGGAAAGATGCAATCGCCGATCCAGCGACCGCCATTGAAAGTCTCGTGAAACGCAATCCGGCCGCAGATGCAGCTCTTGAGGCCGAACGGCTCCAGATGGCCATTGATGCAAATGTGCTCACGGACAGTGTAAAGCAAAACGGGCTTGGCGGCATAGACAACGATCGAATGGCGAAGGCGATTGAACAAACCAAATCGGTCTACGAATTTCAGAATGAACCCGACGCAGCACTCTATTTCGATCCATCCTTCCTACCCGAAGGCGGAATAATGTTGCAGTAATTTCGATGCTGCCCGCCACGCGAGCGGGCAGCACCTCCTTATCCGTGACAAACCTTATTGAAATCAAGGGCGTGACACACGCCTTTCAAACCCCGAACGGGCCGCTCCCTGTCCTTGACGACTTGAACATGGAGGTTCCGGAGGGCGAATTGTGTGCCGTGGTGGGACCATCGGGCTGCGGGAAATCGACTTTGACACGTCTGATCGCCGGACTGCTAAAGCCGGATGCCGGTGAGGTCTGGCTTCATGGCGAACAGGTTAGAGAACCACGTAATACTGTGGGTATGGCGTTTCAGAATCCGGTTCTCCTGGAATGGCGGACAATCCTACAAAACGTAATCCTGCCTCTGGAGATCGTGGCACCGAAAATGCCCAAGGCAGAAAAGGAAGCGCGCGCCGAGGAACTGCTCGCCTTGGTCGGGTTGGAGGGATTTGAAGACAAGCGGCCCTCTGCCCTGTCGGGAGGGATGCGTCAACGCGCTTCCCTTTGCAGGGCGATCGTTCACAAGCCGGACGTGCTCATCATGGACGAACCGTTTGGTGCTCTTGATGCCTTTACGCGCGAAGACCTGTGGCAGACCATGCATGCTTTGCGAGAAAAGGAACCCTTTACGTCTGTATTGATCACGCACGATCTAAGGGAGAGTGTCTTTTTGGGAGATCAGGTCATTGTTCTATCGGGAAGACCGGCGACCAGGCAATACATACTGGACGTGGCATTTCCTGGTCCACGGGTCATCGATGGATTGTTTGCGACCGAGTGCGTCAACATGCTGCATACTTTGCGAGATCAAATTCGAATTGCTCAGGGCAGGACAACGGAGGATGAGAAATGAATGCTGTCCGGCGGATAGGCGTTCCGATCGCTGCAATCATCATCTTCCTTGTATTCTGGGAGTTCATCGTCTGGGTGAATGGTTGGCCGAACTACAAGATGGCTTCGCCCTCCGATCTGATACCTGCCTATGTTAAATACTGGAGTTTGTTTCTTGAAATGGGCTGGCAAACCCTCTGGCGGACCGTAGCCGGATTGGCAATAGCGGTTTTGGTGGGGACATTTCTCGGAATGCTGATGGGATTTTCGCGTACGGTCCGCGACGGACTTTACCCTTTGCTTGTCGGATTCAATGCCATCCCGAAAGCAACGCTGGTGCCGGTTATCGCGCTGATCTTCATTGGCCAACACGACCTCAATACCGTGTTGATGGCCTTCATGATTTCATTTTTCCCGATAGCTGTTTCAGTCGGGATCGGTCTTTCCACACTTGAACCCGAATATCGCGACATTCTCCGTTCGTTGGGAGCATCGAAGTTCACGATATTCTCGAAGATTGCCTTGCCAAAAACCCTGCCGGAGTTTTTCGGCGCGCTGAAAGTTGCCGTCACGCTTGCTTTCATCGGCACCAATCTCGTCGAGATTGTATCGCCACATGGTCGTGGACTGGGTGCATTATTCAAGTCGGGCGAGACCAATGGTGACTATCCGCTGATGTTTTCAGTGCTGATCGCGCTTGCCTTCCTCGGAATCGTTCTCTACTACGCCGTCGTTCTGCTGGAACAAATTTTCGCCGGCTGGGCGGAGCGGGCCGAGCACTAAAGCCGGTTTGATACCGGAAACCGTTCGGCCGAAATCGCAATGGTTCCATCCGTTGAGACCTTTCGCTAAAACTCCATACGTCCTTGTAAGGGAAATTCATCGTGCAGGTTCCGCACAAGTTTCGAAACATAAAATGCCTCGAAGATCTTGATGATCCTGCCAAATCCTATCTGCCTTGGGCATTGTGGGAATTTGCATCCACCGGCACGGAACGAAATGTTTCGCGCGATGGCAATCGCCGGGTATTTGATGACCTCTGGCTACAGCCAAGGGTGCTGAAAGATGTCTCCAAACGTTCAATAGCGCAAAACCTGTTCGACAAGACTTACGACATGCCATTTGGTATTCCACCAATGGGTGCGAGCGCAGTGTTTGGTTTCGAGGCGGATCTGAATTTCGCTCGCGCGGCACGTGCAGCGAATATTCCCTTTGTCATGTCAGGAAGTGCTCTGGTGCCGATGGAGAAAGTGGCGGAGGCAAATCCGGAAGTCTGGTTTCAGGCATATGTCGAAGCCAATCGCGACAGCATTAGTCTGCTTGCTGACCGGGTCTGGGAAGCCGGCATCCGCAATCTGGTCATTACGGTCGATGTACCGGTACCGGGGAATCGCGCCGCAAATTATCGGCGAGGATTTGAATATCCAATGCGCCCCAATCTCAAAATCTTGCTTGATGGTCTGCTTCATCCCCGCTGGTTGACGGGTACCTTTTTCCGAACTCTTTTGGCGAGCGGTATGCCGCACATTGAGAATTATGGAACACTGGAGAGGATTCCGATAATTTCTGCCAAGGTAAAGCAGCGCAGCCATGTGCGCGACGCACTGGATTGGGAGGATATCAAATGGTTGCGTGGCAGATGGAAGGGAAAACTGTTGCTCAAGGGTGTGCTGTCTCCTGAGGATACCAAAACTGCATCCAAAGCGGGCCTGGACGGAATTTTTGTTTCCAATCATGGCGGTCGAATGCTGGATACTGCCGTACCGCCGTTAAAGGTCTTGCCGGAAATTGCCGCAGAAAAAGGTGAGATGGCGATCCTGTTTGATGGCGGCATCCGGCGCGGCCTCGACGTCGTAAAGGCATTGGCGCTTGGAGCGGATTTTGTCTTTGTCGGGAGACCTTTCCTCTATGCAGCTGCTTTGGGTCAGGAGCAGGGAATTCGCCATGTAATCGAATTGCTGGCGAGCGAAGTCGACCGAACAATTGCGCAGCTCGGCTGCCGCGATATCGAAGAGCTTTCCGCAGGGTTGGTTCGGCTGTCTGATTGAACGATAATGATTGCCTAGACGCCGATATGTGCCGTTAGCGCGCCGTCAATAAGATAGTCACCACCGGTGCAAAAACCGGCACGGTCGCTGGCAAGGAAGGCGATGAGATTGCTGGTTTCCTCAACCGTTCCGACCCTGCCGAGTGGATGCGCCTCGCCGAATCCGGCAATTACCGGTTCGATGTCCCCACCCTCGCCTGCTACTGTCTGCGCAGCAAACTCCAGGAGCGGCGTTCGTATTGATCCGGGGCTGATGGAGTTGACTCGAAT
>JBCCEP010000086.1:0-11936 GCA_039030215.1 Pseudomonadota bacterium | reverse complement strand
GGATGGGAGTCCTACCGAGAGACGATGACCGACGCCCTCGGAGTGGCCATCGCGGCGATCGATCACACCCGGTGCCCGCGCGCGTTCGATGTCGCACAACTCGCCGCAAACGGACCGCCTAACGCATCCCCGAAAGCCAAGGGAAAAATCACAAAGATTGATCTTGATGCGGTGCGTGATGCGCCCGGTGTTTTGCGGGTACTAACGGCTGCCGATATCCCGGGGAAGAATGAATGTGGCCCATCATTTGGTGGCGACCCGATCCTGGCCGATGGTGAAGTGTTGTTTCATGGCCAGGTCATATTCGCCGTTATTGCCGAGACCCGCGATCAGGCCAGGCGGGCGGCTCGGTTGGGTCGTATCGAGATTTCGGAGACCCGACCTGCTGTCACGGTTGAAGACGGATTGAAGGAAGGTGGTGAGGTATTACCGCACTATGAATTCAATCGCGGTAACCTGCAGGATGCGATGACGAATGCGCCTTTGAAGATGGATAGTTCCATCCAGATTGGCGGCCAGGAGCATTTTTACCTTGAGGGTCAGATATCGATGGCAATCCCCGGTGAATCCGGAGAGATGAAAGTATTCTGTTCCACGCAACATCCTTCAGAAGTCCAGCACCTGGTTGCCGGAATGCTGGGCCAGGCAGAAGCAAAGGTGATTTGCGAATGCCGCCGCATGGGGGGAGGATTTGGTGGCAAGGAAAGTCAGGCTGCGCAATGGGCATGTCTTGCTGCACTGGCTTCGCGCGTGACCGGGCGCCCGGCAAAAATGCGCCTTGACCGCGATGACGACATGGTTGCGACCGGCAAACGGCATGATTTTTCTGCCAACTGGAAAGCCGGTTACGACGAGAAGGGGGTAATCGAGGCGGTCGATGTCAATTTCTATGGCCGCTGTGGTTACTCGCCTGACCTGTCACTGGGTGTCAATGACCGGACGATGTTCCATGCGGATAACTCCTATTTCTATCCCGCAGTTCGCATCCATTCGAAACGCGTAAAGACAGACACCGTGTCCAACACGGCATTCAGGGGATTTGGCGGCCCGCAGGGAATGGTATTTTCCGAGCGTTTGATGGACGAAATTGCCATTCGGTTGAACGAAGATCCGTTGACCATCAGAAAGCGCAATTTCTATCGAAAAGGCCGGGACGTCACGCCTTATGGCATGGTGGTGAAGGACAATATTTTAAAGGCATTGGTTTCAGAGCTTGAAAGCACATCAGACTATCAAAATCGCCGGCGGCAAATCGCGGAATTCAATTCCAAGAACAAATGGCTCAAGAAGGGAATATCACTTAACCCGGTCAAGTTCGGGATTGCGTTTACCCTGAAATTCCTAAATCAGGCCGGTGCGCTGGTTCATGTCTATGCGGATGGTTCGATCCAGGTAAATCATGGTGGGACCGAAATGGGGCAGGGCCTTTACATGAAGGTCGCTCAGGTTGTTGCCGAGGAATTTGGTGTTGATATTTCGAAGGTTCGTATTACCGCGACCACAACGGACAAGGTGCCAAACACCACGCCGACGGCGGCATCTTCGGGATCAGATCTTAATGGTATGGCCGCTCAGAAAGCGGCTCAAAAGATACGCGCACGCATGGCCCAACTTGCTGCGACGCTCTATCAGGGAGATGTGAAAAAGGTACGGTTTTCAAACGGCAAGGTGCATGTGGGGAATCATGAGATCGAATTTGGCTCATTGGCCAAGCAGTGCTTTCATGAACGTATCCAGCTTTCGGCTACCGGATTTTATGCGACACCCAACATCACCTGGGAACGGGAAAGTATAACCGGAAATCCCTTTTTGTATTTCGCATATGGTGCGTCCTGCTCTGAAGTGACGATCGATTGCCTTACCGGCGAGATGAAAATTGACCGGGTGGATATTCTTCATGATTGCGGATCGTCGCTTAATCCAGCGATCGACATTGGCCAGATTGAAGGCGGTTTTGTACAGGGTGCAGGCTGGCTGACGACTGAAGAGCTCGTCTATGATGATGCCGGACGCTTGCGAACGCATGCGCCGTCCACCTACAAGATTCCGACCGCGACGGATGTGCCCGAAGATTTCGAGGTGGAGTTATGGGCGTCCAAGGGTAATCGCCAACCGACCATCTATCGGTCGAAAGCAGTAGGAGAACCGCCAGTCATGCTGGCAAACTCGGTATTTTCCGCAATTTATCATGCGATTGCATCGATCAATCCGGGAAGGCTCCCGGTTCTGGACGTTCCAGCGACGCCAGAGGCAATATTGCGATCGGTCGATGGCATGATAGACAACGGTGACTAGTTCGCCGACAAGCCACGTACAAATTGTAGAACATTCACTCTCTCCATCATTCGGTGGAGATATGCAATTCAACTTGAACTCCAGGTTTTGGCTGTTAGCATAGCCAAAATTCAGAATTGCCGGAGACTATTCCATGAAAACACGCGCTGCAGTGGCTTTCGAAGCGGGCAAACCGCTCGAGATTTGCGAGGTCGATCTTGAAGGTCCGAAGGAAGGTGAAGTACTGGTTGAAGTAAAAGCAACCGGAATCTGCCACACGGATGAATTCACGCTTTCAGGTGCAGACCCGGAAGGCGCCTTTCCAGCAATTCTTGGCCATGAAGGTGCCGGTGTTGTCGTCGATATAGGTCCGGGCGTGACAACGCTCGCCAAGGGCGATCATGTCATTCCGCTCTATACGCCGGAATGCCGTCAGTGCCCTTCCTGCCTGTCGAGAAAGACCAATCTGTGCACCGCGATCCGGGCCACGCAAGGCCAGGGCGTGATGCCCGACGGTACATCGCGTTTTTCTCTCGATGGAGAACCCATTTTGCATTACATGGGATGTTCGACCTTCTCGAATTTCACGGTCTTGCCCGAGATAGCGCTTGCCAAGGTGCATTCTGATGCTCCGTTTGACAAGATTTGCTATATCGGTTGCGGCGTGACCACCGGTATTGGCGCGGTTATCAACACAGCGCAGGTAGAGCAGGGCGCGACTGCAGCCGTATTCGGACTGGGTGGCATCGGATTGAATGTCATTCAGGGCCTGCGGATGGCAGGTGCAGACATGATTATCGGTGTTGATATCAATAATGATAAGAAGGAGTGGGGCGAACGCTTCGGCATGACGCATTTCGTCAACGCAAATGATGTCGGAGATGATCTGGTCCAGCATATTGTTGAGATGACCAAGCGCGGTGCAGATACAATCGGCGGGGCAGACTATACTTTCGATTGCACAGGCAATGTTACGGTTATGCGTAATGCGCTGGAGTGCGCACATCGGGGTTGGGGGCAGTCGATCATTATTGGCGTTGCTCCGGCAGGGGCAGAAATTGCTACAAGACCCTTCCAACTTGTTACTGGACGTGTATGGAAAGGTACGGCATTTGGTGGCGCGAGGGGTCGCACGGATGTGCCCAAGATTGTTGACTGGTATATGGACGGTAAAATCGAAATTGATCCCATGATTACGCACACTTTGAGCCTGGACGAGATCAATACCGGGTTCGATCTGATGCATGCCGGAAAGAGCATTCGCTCGGTTGTGGTATTTTGATAATCGACAGGGCCTCCGGGCCCGCCTGAAATAGAAAAAATCTTGATGCAGATGAAAGGGTGCCGACGCGGCAGCTCAAATTACCATGTTTGAAAATGAAACCACGGATAATGATACGCTTGGCGGCCGAATTTGGCGGGCAAGAGAGGCTGCCAACTTTAGCGAGGCAGCATTTGCCAGATCCCTGGGCGTAAAACGCGAAACACTTGCGGCATGGGAAAATGATCGCTCCGAACCACGTGCCAACCGCCTTGTGACCATGGCCGGGCTGTTGGGCGTTAGTGCCGGCTGGTTATTGCATGGCATTGGCGAAGCGCCACTGGATGAGACGATTTCAAGTGAATTGGATATCCTGCGGGCACAGCTGGCACGTATCAAGGAGTTTCGTGATCAGACAAGCGTGGCGATTGCCAATATGGAAAAGGCAATCGATCGACTAGCAAAAAATGCAAGGGATGTTTGAAGCGCACGCCCGATCTTGAATCACACTCGCGGCATGCTGAAATATTTGGATATGTGATCAGGTTTACTGACCGCAGACTTGCCTGATATCAATTGTTTTATTGGTGTAAGTTGTAATTTTCGAAATTGAGGAAACACTTTCCGTGACAGATAAGAAACCACGCACTCGAAGAAAGCCTGCGGCAGCAAGCAGTAAGAGCGCTACATCCAGGAGCAAGTCCACTACAGCCAGAGGCAAATCTGCCGCAGTAAAGAGTAAGCCAGCCAAGCCGTGGCTCAAGTCCTATCCCCCCGGCGTGCCAGCGGAAATTGGAGAAATCGAGGACAAGTCGATCAGTGAATTGCTGGAGAATGCTTGCGGAAAATTCGCTTCGCTTCCTGCCTATAGCTGCATGGGGAAATCGCTGAGCTATGGAGAGGTGATGGCGCTGTCTGACGCTGTCGTGGCATGGTTGCAGGCCAAGGGAATAGAAAAGGGCGATCGTGTTGCGATCATGATGCCGAACATACTGCAATTCCCGCCGGTGATGATGGGAATATTGCGGGCCGGTTGCGTGGTGGTCAATGTCAATCCGCTCTATACGCCGAGGGAGCTTGAGCATCAGCTGACCGATAGCGGCGCCAAGGCAATTTTCATTCTCGAGAACTTCGCGACAACGCTTGAAGAGGTGGTTGATAAATCACCGATTGAGCACGTTGTTGTGGCGTCCATGGGCGACCTGTTAGGGACCGTCAAGGGAACACTCGTTAACTTCGTGGTTCGACGAGTAAAGAAAATGGTGCCGGAATATTCGCTTCCAGATCATGTGCAATTTAATGACATGATCGATGAAGCCAAGGGAAAGAGCCCGCAAAAAGTCGAGATTTCCCACGATGATAATGCGTTTCTGCAATATACCGGCGGAACCACGGGTGTTTCCAAAGGCGCGACCCTCACGCATGGCAACATTTTGGCTAATGTGGCGCAAAACGGGTTGTGGCTGGATGTGGTATTCCGCGATCAGAAATTGCCTGACCAGGTCGTGTATGTTTGCGCGTTGCCGCTCTATCACATCTTTGCATTGACCGTTAATGCGGTGATCGGAATGTCGCAAGGCGCTCATAATATTCTGGTGCCAAATCCCCGCGACCTACCCGGGTTCGTCAAGATTCTGTCTGGATATGAGTTTCACATCTTTCCTGGGCTCAACACCTTGTTCAACGGGCTTTTGAACAATGAAGATTTCGTCCGCCTTAACTTCAAGCCATTGATGTTGACCTTGGGTGGGGGAATGGCAGTACAGGCGCCTGTAGCCGAACGCTGGAAGAAGTTAACCGGCTGTGTCATCCATGAAGGCTACGGGCTTTCCGAGACTTCTCCCGTGGTCACAACCAATCGGTTTGACGAGACCGAGTTCACGGGAACGATCGGGCTTCCAATTCCCTCCACCGATGTCACGATCCGCGATGATGACGGGAAGGATCTGCCTTTGGGTACGGTCGGAGAAATCTGTATCCGCGGCCCCCAGGTGATGAAAGGTTATTGGAATCGGCCTGAAGAAACCGCGATTGCGATATCAAAAGACGGGTTTTTCCGTTCCGGCGATATCGGCCTGATGGATGAGAAGGGGTATGTCAAAATCGTCGACAGGAAAAAGGACATGATCCTTGTATCGGGGTTCAATGTCTATCCGAATGAGATCGAGGAATTTGCTGTTTCCAATGACAACATTGTCGAAGCTGCTGCGATTGGCGTGCCAGATCCAAAGACCGGTGAAGCGGTGAAATTGTTTGTTGTGCGCAAGGACCCTGCTCTCACCGAGGAAGCGGTGAAAGAATGGTGCGCAACCGGACTGACCAATTACAAGCGGCCCACAATCATTGAATTTCGCGAGGAACTGCCGAAAACCAATGTCGGAAAGATTCTGCGCCGCGAATTGCGTGAATGAAGCTGTAAGGTCCAGGATCAGGAATGAAAGCGGCGGAAGTAAATCTTCCGCTTTTTTCATTTTGTGGTTTCGAGTTTCCGGTTGTCCGCCTTCTTGGCTTCCCTGGGCGGATCACGGAATTGCTCGAGGAGGTGCGTTCTCGTCGTCGCTGCCTTTGCGACTGATGCTTCCTTTACGGGTCCAAATCCGCGAATTTCGCCTGGCAGGCCAGCCAATGAAATTGCAAAGCGAAGATTTTTCTTCGCTAGGTCCGGAAGTATGTCGGTGATCATCTGCTCATATTCCGAGATCAGCGCTCTTTCAGTCTTGCGCTCCGCGGTACGGCCAAAAGGATCAAATGCCGTACCACGGAGCCATTTCAGCCTTGCCAATAGTTTGAAAGCCCGGAACATCCATGGTCCGTATTCTTTCTTTCTGGGTCGGCCATTCGGTAGAACTTCGCCCTGGAATATTGGTGGTGCCAAGTGGAATTTGAGCTTGTAGTCACCATCAAAGGTCTCACCCAAACGCTTCTCAAAATCCCCATTGGTGAACAGGCGGGCGACTTCGTACTCATCCTTGTAGGCAAGCAGTTTGAAGTAGTTGCGGGCAACGGTTTTGGTTAGTTCACCCATGCTATCAATTGCAGCTTCTGCGTCCGCAACCCTGGCAACCAGTTCGCGATAGCGGTCGGCATATTTCCTGTTCTGGTAATCGGTCAGAAAATCGAAACGCATTTCAACAATCTGATCAAGATCGGGCTGGCTTTCAGGCAATGCATGGAGTGATGACAGGATATTTCTTGCCTGCTTTGGATCAACGGCAAATGTTCTGCCCCAACGGAACGCCCGTTTATTTGCCTCAACTGCGACGCCATTGAGTTCAATAGCGGTCAGGAGTGACTCAGCGCTGACTGGAAGCATCCCCGACTGGCTGGCAAAGCCCAAAAGCATGATGTTGGTCGCAATTGAATCGCCGCAAACTGCTTCGGCCAATTTTGTGAAGTCGAGTTTCACCGGCCTTGGCGCGACATATTTTGAAATCGCTTCAACGACCTGTTTTTCGCGGAAATCAAAATCCCGATCAAAAACAAAGTTCGAAACAGGTGACAGATGGGTATTCAGGACAGCGGTCGTTCTATCCTTATCGTAAAGTGCGATTGATGTGTTGGCTGCCGCCACTACGGTGTCTGCTGCAAGCAATACATCCGCCTCGCCGGACACAATCTGCGGAGATGCCACAAGATCGGGTGTCCTGGACAGGCGCACATGGGAGAGAACCGCGCCGCCCTTCTGAGCCAGACCGGAAAAGTCCTGGATCATGGCGGCCTTGCCTTCGATATGCGCAGCCATTCCGATGATTGCCCCGATCGTCAGAACGCCGGTGCCGCCAACCCCGGTAATGGCAATGTTGTATACATCGTCGATCCCCACCGTTTCCGGTTCGGGCAAATCAACAGAACCCATTTCGGGAAGTGCCTGCTTTTTCAAGGCACCGCCTTCGACCGTAACGAAGGACGGGCAGAAACCATTTATGCAGGAAAAATCCTTGTTACAGGAGGATTGGTTGATCTGTCGTTTGCGGCCGAATTCCGTTTCCAGGGGCTCGATCGAAATACAGTTTGATTGAACGGAGCAATCTCCGCAGCCTTCGCATACCAACGGATTGATAAAAGCCCGCTTTGCCGGATCAACCATCTGACCGCGCTTGCGGCGACGCCGTTTTTCAGAAGCGCAGGTCTGATCATAAATTATCGCTGTACATCCCGGGACCTCCCGGAGATGAGATTGAACCTCGTCCAGATATTCCCGTGATTTGATCTTTACCCCAGGTGCCAGGTCGGATGGCGAATATTTGTCAGGTTCATCGGAGACCAAGCATATTTCACCGACCCCTTCGTTATAAAGCTGGTGCGATAGTGCAGGCACAGTCAACGTGCCATCAAGCTTCTGCCCGCCGGTCATGGCGACAGCATCATTGTAGAGAATCTTGTAGGTAATGTTGACGCCAGACGCTACCGCCTGGCGGATTGCCAGCAAGCCTGAATGGAAGTAGGTGCCGTCGCCGAGATTGGCGAATATGTGGTCTTCTTCGGTAAACGGAGCCGTACCCACCCAGGGTACGCCTTCGCCGCCCATATGGGTGTAGGTCTCAGTGCTGCGATCCATCCAGACTGCCATGAAATGACAACCGATGCCGGCGGTCGCCCGGCTACCATCCGGAACCCTGGTCGACGTGTTGTGCGGACATCCGGAGCAAAAATGCGGAATGCGGGAGACCGGAGCCTTGTGGCTGACCTTCCTGTCATATCGGGCCTGATAATAGGCCAGCATCTTCTCGGTGCGGGCGCGCAACTCTTCCGGCAATTCAAAGGTAAGCAGGCGCGTAGCGATCGCCCGTAATGCTACGCCGGTAGTTATCTCTTCGTGCAACGAAAGAATGTGGCGATCCTTGTGATCGAATTTTCCGACTATTCGTGGGCGCACATCGGCGCGCCAGTTGAACAATTGCTGCTTGATCTGATGCTCGATAACCTCCCGCCGTTCCTCAATGACCAGGACTTCTTCAAGGCCTTCGGAAAAGTTGCGTACGCCTTCAGGCTCCAGCGGCCATGGCATTCGAACCTTATAGAGGCGCAGACCGATTGCATCCGCGGTCTTGTCATCGATCCCCATATGGCGCAGCGCTTCACGCACATTCTCATAGGCTTTGCCGGACGCAATAATGCCAAAGCGTGGTTTGCTGGAATCAATCACAAGCTGGTCGACGCGATTGGCCCGCGCAAATGCTATCGCTGCGTATGCCTTGTATTCCTGAAGCCGTTCATCCTGGACAAATCGGTCATCGGGCCAGCGAATGTTCAGGCCGTCGGGCGGCAGTTCGAAATCCTGGGGAATGACATATTGCTTATGCTCATTCTTGAGGTCGACAACCGAGGTTGTTTCCACTGTATCGGCAATGACCTTATAGGCGGTCCACAGGCCGGAATAACGGCTCATGGCGATGCCAAACAGACCAAGCTCGACATACTCGTGCACACTGGATGGGAACAGCATTGGCATGATGGCTGCCATGAAAGCGTGGTCGGACTGATGGGCGACGGTCGAAGATTTTGCCAGATGGTCATCGCCTGCCAATGCAAGGACGCCGCCATGTTTTGCGGTTCCCGCAGAATTTCCGTGCTTGAAGGCGTCACCGCAACGATCGACCCCGGGCCCCTTGCCGTACCAGATACCGACGACACCATCCTTGGTATAACCGGGTGACATCTGAACCTGCTGGGATCCCCATACTGCCGTTGCTGCGAGTTCTTCATTGACGGCCGGGTTAAATACGATATCGAGCGGATCAAGATGGCCTTTGGCCTGGCGAAGCGCAAAATCATATCCACCCAGTGGTGAGCCACGATAGCCGGAAATAAATGCACCCGTATTGAGGCCGGCTTCTCTGTCCCGCCGCATCTGCACAATGGGCAGACGGACCAGGGCCTGGGTACCATTCATGAATACCTGCCCCTCGACCGCAGTATATTTATCATCGAGGGAGATTTTTTCTCTTAGTATTTTGGCAGCAGGCTTGGTTTCATTCATCGTGGCTTCTCCGAGCGCACCCGTCCGACCTTTATTATGGCGTAACCGATGGAAACTGAAAGTTCTATTATCGGTTGCTCACTTCAAATTAATGGGATGTGAATGCGATTTCTTATTATAATATAGGATGAAAATCTTATTCTTTTAGATGCAAGAAATTTTTGTTGCACTGCAGCAAGCGAATCAAATTGGTAGCCGGTTGGTATTCTTGATTTCGTTCAAGGCGAAGTGGGAATTGAGCTGACCAACATGGGGCAGTTTAAGAAGTTGTTGTTTCACGGTTTTCTCGTAGTCCCGGACGGACGCTACGACAACGCGGAGAAGATAGTCGAAATCGCCGCTCATGGTGTAGCACTGGAGGATTTCCGGAACGTTTTTGGCTGCCGCCTCGAATTCCTCCAGGACTGAGGCCGAATGCTGAGCCAGACGGACAAAGACGAATATTGAAACATCCAATCCGATTTTTTCGCCATCCAGGACGAGCATTTTTCCGCGGATGATTCCGGCATCGTGCAGTTTTCGAATTCGCCGCCAGGTCGGTGTGTGAGAAAGGCCGACAGCCTCACCAATGCTGGAAATGTTGCGCTCTGAATCCTGTTGCAGGATCCGCAATATCTTCAAATCCGTTTCATCAAGTTTCTCGTGCTTCATTTTGACCAGGTGCCGGTGACGTTCAACTCTCGACAGGTTTGCATGGACAGTCACCTGCGGCAACAGAAGCCAAGACAGTATTTGAAATTTAAAGCGACACGGCGTATCTGCTTGTCAGAACTGCATGGATTAGAAATGACCGAGATTACCGTATCAGCTTTGTACAAGTTCGTTCATCTGCCGGACTACGAGGAAATGCAGCCGCGCATTTACAAGGCCTGCAAATCGCATGGCGTGCAGGGCACCTTGCTGCTGGCTGCGGAAGGTATCAACGGAACGATCGCAGGTAGCGAAGATGGTATTGAAACTGTGCTGGCATTCTTGAAATCGGACTCCCGGCTTCGTGATCTAGAGCACAAGGAATCCTATTGCGATGAAAATCCCTTCTACCGGCTAAAGGTCCGGTTGAAGAAAGAAATCGTGACAATGGGAGTAGCTGGCATTGATCCTGTCGAGCAGGCGGGCGATTATGTAGATCCCGCCCAATGGAATGAATTGATCAGCGATCCGGATACGGTGGTCATTGATACCCGAAATGACTACGAGACGGCGATCGGCACGTTTAAAGGTGCGATCGATCCCGAAACCGTAAACTTCCGTGATTTCCCGAAATGGTTCCGGGAAAACAAGGAACGATTTCATAACAAGCCGAAAATCGCGATGTATTGCACCGGCGGTATTCGCTGCGAGAAGGCAACCGCACTGGTGAAGGCGGAAGGTTTCGAAGACGTGTTCCACCTCAGGGGCGGCATTCTTAAATATCTGGAAGAAGTGCCAGCCGAAGAGAGCCTTTGGGAGGGTGAATGTTTTGTCTTTGACAACCGGGTTTCAGTCGGTCACGGGCTGACGCCCGGCCCCTATGATCTTTGTCATGCCTGTCGAATGCCGATTGGCACCGAGGACAAGGCGTCACCGCTTTACGTTGCAGGTGTTTCCTGCCCGCATTGTCATGATCGTTCATCTTCAGCTCGCAAAAGGCGCTTTGCTGCGCGTCAGGAACAGGTGGAACTGGCAAAACGCAGGGGCGATGTTCACATTGGCGCGGACTATGAGGCAGCGCGGGAGCGCAAACGCCAGGCACGCGCTGTACAAATCAAGCGCAGCAAGCAAGCTCGCTAGAGCAAATCCGAAAAGGCGTCTTCCAGACGGGCCAGCGCTTCGACAATGCGCGAATGATGCGTGGCGATATTAAATCGAATTCGATGTTCGCCACCGGGGCCGAATTGCGGGCCTGGAGAAACGCCGATACGCGCCTTCTTGTTGATCCGGTGCAGCACATCTTCAAATGTCAGTCCGGTCGCCGAAAAATCCGTCCAGGCAAGAAAGGTCGCCTCCAGATGCATTGCGCGGACACCGGGGATGGAACGTGTGATCTGTTTGGCAAATAGGTCGCGATTGGTTTCAAGATAGGGAATGAGCGCATCGAGCCAGGGCACGCCGTGATTTTGTGCTGCCTGTGTTGCGGCCATTCCAAATCGGTTTGGCGAACCGGTTCCGGAGGCGCGCAGGCCAGCGTCAATCTGTTGCTTTATTCCGGGATTGGAAGCGATTGAAGCGCCGATTTTTGCGCCGGCAATGTTGAATGTCTTGGTGGCGCCACAGAGCGTAACCAGAAGGTCGCTTGCTTCTGGTGCTGCGACAGCGGTTGGTATGAAGGTGCTGCCCGGATAGATCAGGTCACCATGGATTTCATCCGAGACGAGGATGATATTCCGCTTGAGGCAAAAGTCGGCGACTTCGCGAAGTTCTTCCGCCGTCCAGACCCTGCCG
>JBCCEP010000085.1:0-11939 GCA_039030215.1 Pseudomonadota bacterium | reverse complement strand
GCCGCGTCCGGCTTCATTATCAAAGACAACTTCATCAGCCCCAATTCCCGCTTCTTCGCCGGTATCGGATTGCTCTCTTGCAGATTCAACATATTCGATAATCGCAAGCGTGATCTCCCGGTTCCTTTCAGCTTCCGGGAAAGCCGACTGCCGTTCCAACGCCTTGTCAAAGGAGCGGACTGCCGGCCTGTATTGCCGATTGCGGATTTCGGCCATCGCCTGCGCGAACGCAGCTTCAGCCGTGTCCAGGGTCGCAAACACACCTGCCGCTTCCTCATACTGGCCAGCCCGGTACATTGCATAGCCTTTCCACATCGGATCGGAGAAAAGCGCTCCTGCCTCCTGGAATTCCTTGCGGTTGAATGCAATCCATCCCTGTTGATCCGGTGTCAGAAACCAGTCGATCCAACCATCCGCCCTGGCTTGTGTTGGTTGCATGTAGAGCATTGATATTGCCAACAAGATCACCCAGCGCATCGTCCAGCCGCGGCGAAACCAAAGCGCAGAGAGAAAGGCAACCGGCCATGCCAGCCACCACGCCCTGTCATTCCATGCCAGCCGCTCATCATCGAGAAGTGCTGCCTGATGCGCCGATTTCAACCTCCTCTCGATTTGATGGATATCGCGATCATCCGGGGTCATGGCGACCACCGTCGCATCGCTGATCTGTTGCAATTGGGCGAGCTGTTGCGACTCTGGTAACGCGGTCAGGAAAACAAGGGGAGGGCGCGGAGGATCTGTAATTTCGTTGAGATGGGCGATATTGGCGGGTGACAAATCGTCAAGGACGAACAAGATCGCGCCAGGTGTATCGGCAGTTGCAAGAATTTCAATCGCCAGATCCATTGCTTCATCTGCCTGGTCGCCGGTTTCCGGCATGATTTCAGGCGAAAGGCTCTCCAATAGCGGTCTGAGAATGTTTGGGTCTTCGGTCAGCGGGGAAACGCGGTGCGGTGTTCCGGCATAGGCAACAAGCGCGGTTCTGGCTCCAGCACGCGATTCGATAAGATCGAGAATTTTGAACCGTGCCCGATCAAGCCGCGTCGGTGCGATATCAGAAGACTGCATCGACTCGGTGACTTTCAGGACCACGACAAGGGGCGCCGTCTCGGCAACCAGCGGATTGGGTGTCCGGCTCCAGGTCGGCCCCGACACGGCCAGTGCCAGACAGATGCCGCCAGCGATCACCACATCGATCGGATATATCCTGCGTCCTTGGAAACTGCCAACGCTCAGCGCCTTTGCCAGATGCGGAGCAATGCCCTTCTGTGCCTCGTTCTTGGCGACTTTCCTTGGTCGGATCTTGAACCACAAATAGATCAGCACCGGGATGGCCAGAAGCCATAATGGTCTGAGAAAGTGGAAATGCTGGATATAATCGATCATGCCGCCACCACCTTTCTGGATCGGACATGCATGACGATCGATGCGATTATCAGGATCAAGAGGGCAATCCCAAGCGGAACGTGGACCAGGCTTTGCCGGGGCCGAAAGCTGGTGGTCTCGGTAATTCTCGGATTGAGTTCGTCAATGCGCTGATAAACATTCTCCAACGCTTCTTCGTCACCGGCATAGAAGAATTCACCATTTGTCCGGTTGGAAATATCTTCCAATGCCGCCAGATCAACCCGGTTTTCTCCTGTCGCTTCCGGATCACCAACACCGATCGTCTGGATGGACACTCCACGTTCCGCCGCCAGCGCCGCAGCATTTATAGGCGTCATCCGGCTACTGGTATCGGCACCATCGCTCAGCAGGATAAGCAGTCTTTGCTCGACATCACTTGCTTCAAACGTCCGGATCGATAATCCGATTGCATCTCCCAGCGCCGTGTTGGGTCCAGCCATTCCGACTTCAATCTGGTCAAGAATGCCCTGAAGACCGGAAAGGTCTTCAGTGAACGGCGCCTGCACAAAGGCACGGGTTCCGAAGATGATCAACGCCATCCGGTCGCCGTCGCGTTCGGAGATAAACTGCGACATCACATCCTTGACCGCTTGCAGCCGCTGGACCTTGGTGCCGTCCGTCGCCTCAAAATCGCGCTGATCCATCGACCCGGATATATCCAATGCCAGAATGATGTCGCGGGCCGCAGTCTCGATGACGATCGGTTCTCCCAGACGTTCGGGCCGGGCGAGCGCCAGCACCACGAGCAGCCAGATTGCTATGGCCACGATCATCTGGAAGCGGTTTCGCCGAAGTACAGTTGCACCAGATCGCGCCTCAACGCCTGCAGCCTGGGTAATCTTACGGAAGAAGGGAACGCGAATTGCTGCCACCTGCTCGCGATATACCGGCGCAAAACGCCAGACAAGCCAGGGGAGCGGCAACAACAATAGAGCGAGTGGGAAGCCCAGTGTCAGCATCACGCGCGATCCTCGAACGGCTTGTGGCGCCTTATCCAGTCGCGCGCCGTTTCGTTGAGATTTGGTACTTCACGATCTTCACGATAGGGAGCCAGGATTAGCGCTGTTCCAGCGTCACCGGCAAAACCTTTTCCGGGATAAGAACTGTTGAGGAAAGCCAACCAGTCTTCACCATGCAAACCAGCGACTGCCTCTCTGGGAAAGGCGACGAGCGCGGTTCGGCGTAATATGGCTGCAATCTCTGCAGCGTCGTCACCAACGCCTGCCAATTCACTCACTGCCGCCCGGCGATAGGCATTGGCTCGGCGAAAGTTGACCGCCTTGCGGATAGCCAGAAACAAAAGAACGACCACAATCAAACCAAGCCAAATCCAGCCTGCAGTCTGAGGGGTCATTGAAATCGGATCAGGCTGTGGGACGGGTTCCAGCAGGTCCAGTAGTTCAACCAGGTTCAGGCCTTCAAACTCCGGATTCATCGCCTTGCTCCAAGATGGCCCAATAGTCTCAAAATCTGCGGCAATGCAGCTTCATCTGTCGAGAGCGGGAATATCGGAAACGCATATTTGGCCGACCAGTGAAAGACGTCAGCCAGGCGACCGGAGGCCACTTCCTCAAGCCGCCGCTTCACATTGACATCGCCAAGATCCAGTTCAGCCTGCAGAACACCATCGGAAACCGTCAATTTCAGATCGTCTGGCAGTTTTTCGGAAAATGGATCAGCGACGTTGAAAAAAATCAGATCATTTGCACCTGCCAATCCGCGGACCAGCCGCTCGGTCTCGTTATCAACGGTGTCAAAGTCGGAAAATACCAGCACCAGCGAATTGGTCTTTGCAATGCGTAATGCAGTTTTGAGTACCGAATTGATCGAAATCTCGGTTTCCTGCTCGCGTTCGGCACGCAACATCTGGTTTGCATCAGCAATTGAGGTCAGCAATTTACGAAGCGCGGTACGCGACCTGAGTGGGCGATGTTCAGCGATTCTGTCATCGCCGAATACAATACCGCCAATGCGGTCGCCCTGATCGAGAATGCGATGCGCCGCAATTGCGGCTGCCTCGGCAGCAATGACCGATTTCATGTAGACCTGGCTACCGAAGAACATGGATGTCCGCTGATCGACCAAGAGCAGGGCAGGGCGGTCCCGCTCTTCGGTATAGACCCTCACATGCGGCTTGCCGGTTCGGGCGGTGACCTTCCAGTCGATTGTTCGAACATCGTCACCATTGATGTAGTCCCGCAATTCCTCGAAGTTCAGGCCGCGACCCCGCAATCTCGATGCGTGGCGGCCATTCAGGACCGAGTTGGCCGGCTGGCGGCCGGGCAGGAACGATATCTTCCGCGATTCATTTGCCAACTCACGCAATCGGCCCGCATCGGTGTGGATGCGCAGATCATTGGATTTGTTTTCGTGGCTATCGATTACCATTGATCGGCTCTCAACATCCTTGAATTAGGGCAGGGCTACCAGCCGGACAATTTCATCTGTCACGTCATCGGCAGTCTTGCCGTCACCCTGGGCTTCGAACGACAGCGAGACACGATGCCTGAAGACATCATGCACAATGGCCCGCACATCCTGCGGGTCGACATAGTCGCGTTCTGCCAGCCATGCATGCGTACGGCCGCACTTGTCGAGCGCAAGAGACGCTCGCGGGCTTGCGCCAATCTCGATCCATCGGCGTAGATCATCACTCAACGCTTCCGGCGTTCGCGTCGCATAGACCAGATCTGCCATATACCGCTCCATCGCTTCGGAGACATGGATCTGCCCGATTTCGGCGCGTGCAGCGAACACGGCATCCTGACTGATCGGCTTTGGCGGTTTTGACTTCTTGCCACCCGATTGCTGGGCCTGTTCCTCGCCACGCACCAGCCGGATCACTTCAACCTCGTCTTCAACCGGCGGGTAGGTAATGTTGACATGCATCAGGAAGCGGTCTGTCTGCGCTTCGGGAAGTGGATAGGTTCCCTCCTGTTCAATCGGATTCTGTGTCGCCATCACGATAAAGAGTGGTTCCATCACATGGGTGGTGCCTGCGACGGTTACCTGGCGTTCTTCCATGGCTTCAAGCAGGGCTGCCTGCACCTTGGCTGGCGCCCGGTTGATCTCGTCGGCAAGAACAATGTTCGCAAAGATCGGACCGGGCTCGAAGCGGAATTCGCCCTTTCCGGCCGATTGGTGATAAATCTCTGTCCCCGTGACATCGGAAGGCAGCAAGTCCGGTGTGAACTGGATGCGGCTGAATTTTGCGTCCAGGTTCTTGGCCATCGCCTTGATCGCTCGGGTCTTGGCCAGACCGGGCAAACCTTCAACGAGCAGGTTTCCGTTGGCAAGCATACCGATTATAAGCCGGTCAATTACGTCCCGCTGGCCGATTATCGATTGGCCCATTCGTTCCCGCAGTTAGGCAATCTGGTTCAGAACTTCACTCATACATACAACTCCCAACTAGGTTCTGACCCCAAATACCGAACCTCGACTATCGATTTTCCGTCAATAGTTTCTCCATTTACAAGCAATGGCAATAGAAGAAGTTCTTCCACATGCAATTTACTTTAGATGCACCTGCTGCAATGGTTGGGTAGAGCAAAAAGCGGGAGAACCATGGCAATTTCAAAGAAAGAACAAATCCGCGCCCTGCTGAAAAGTATCGAGACCGGCGATCCCGGTCCGGTCGCTGTAGTCAATGAAGCCAAGTACATTCAGCACAACCCGCAGACCCATGAGGGCAGCGAAGGCCTGGCGGTATTGTTCAAGCGGTTGTCCAAGACCAATCCGCGGGTGAACATGGTGCGGGGATTTGAGGATGGCGACTTTGTTTTTGCCCATATGGAATATGATTTCGCCAGCCGCAAAATTGGGTTCGAGGTCTTTCGGTTCGAAGACGGTCACGCAGTCGAACACTGGGACAATATTCAGGAGCGAAAAGAGCCCAACAATTCAGGCCACAGCATGGTGGACGGTGCAACGGAAGCAACCGATCACCATCTCACCGAACAGAACCGGGCACTAGTTCGGAATTTTCTGGAAACCGTGCTTGTTCACGGACAACTGGATCGCTTGGAGAATTTTGTCGATCAAAACGGATTCACCGAGCATAATCCGGAATTGGAGGATGGGCTGGGTAGCCTTCGAGCAGCCTTGGCGGAAGAAAGTGGCGGCGGCAAGATGAGAAGCTACCAGAAAATCCACCGAATACTCGCTGAAGGTAATTTCGTTCTCAGCGTCTGCGAAGGACATTTGGCGGGTGTTCACTCAGCTCTCTATGACCTATTCCGGATTGAGAATGGCAAAATAATTGAACACTGGGATACGGTTGAAAAAATTGCTCCGCGTAGCGAATGGAAAAACGATAACGGCAAGTTTTGAGGGCCGGAAATTCCGTTGATAAATCAGATTCCGCCTGTCCAACACCAATGGCCATAGGACCCAAGCAAAGCTATATTGCATTGACGGAAATTTCAGCCAACGGACAAAAATGATCTTCAAAACCATCAAGCAAGAGATTGCAACAATTGTTGGTTACCTCGTTTTCGCGGGGATCTTGTTGTTTGGCGACAATCTCGGACCAGCAAACATTGGAGCATTCTGGTCGACGGCTGCGCTATTGGCATTGTTCGCCGTCATGCTTTGGCTTGCGTTTGTCGTTGTACGGCATGCCGAATGTCTGGCAACGCTTCTCGGCGAACCCTATGGCACGTTGATCCTGACCCTTTCCGTGATCGGAATTGAGGTTGCGCTCATAGCTTCCGTCATGATTGCCGGTGAAGACAAATCCGCCCTGGCCCGCGATACCATGTTCTCGGTTGTCATGATCGTGCTGAACGGATTGGTTGGTATCAGCCTTCTGATCGGCGGCCTCAGGCACAGGTTACAGAACTACAATCTGATTGGCGCCAGTGCCTATCTGGCAGTCTTGATACCATTGGCGTCACTTTCGCTAATTCTTCCACGATACACGCAGTCGGCCCCTGGCGGTGAACTGTCCCTGATCCAATCGATCTTTCTCATTCTGATGTCGGTGGGGCTGTATGGCATTTTTCTGGCGATCCAGACGGTCACGCACAGTGACATCTTCATGCAGCCCATGGAGGAGGATGCAAAAGGGGCACAGGCAGATCACCATCATGATTTCATCGTCAAGACGGTGCCATTCCACAGTGTCGCATTGATCGCGGCAATGCTGCCAATCGTGTTGCTTTCGAAGGCGCTTGCCACCTACATTACGTTTGGGATTAGCCAGCTCGGTGCGCCATTGGCACTCGGCGGGTTTTTGATTGCCGCGCTTGTACTTACTCCGGAGGGGATCAGTGCAGTCGAGGCAGCTCGTACAAACAAGCTGCAGCGCGCAGTAAACCTTTGTCTCGGCTCTTCGCTGGCCACGATTGGCATGACGGTCCCGGCGGTATTGGCGATTGGATGGATCTTCGATCTGCGGGTCGAGCTTGGTCTCGACAATCCGGAAATCGTTTTGCTTTCGGTCACCTTGATTATCAGCCTGGTGACCTTCCTCAGTGGCCGGACAAACATGCTGCTCGGTGCTGTCCATCTCTCTTTATTTGGCGCTTATCTAATGTTGATTTTTGATAATGCCTGATACAGTGCCACGAAATCTGTTCAGGCGGTAAATTCAGCCATTTGACATGGCGTGATGTTGACACACCGTAGTCTGGACTTTAGGCCAGTTGAATATCTAAAATTTTTTCAGCAAATCCAACGACGGGGCTGGCTCCCTGAAGAGAATTTGAAACCCGGTTCGAAATTGGAATTATCAATTTCCTCAAAGAATGGAGTAATTTGATTATGCATTTGGGAATATTGACGGGCGGCGGGGACGTACCCGGGCTTAATCCGGCAATCAAGGCGGTTGTTAACGAGGCACACAGATTGGGATGGACGGTCACAGGTTTCCGCCGCGGCTGGGCAGGGCCGGTCAATACCAATGCCGCTGATCTGGCATCAACCCCAAACACCCATATCGAATTGACGCCAGATGTCGTGCGTACAATTGATCGGTCGGGTGGAACATTCATCCATTCCTCCCGCACCAATCCTTCACGCATGAAACCGGAAGACGTTCCGGAGTTCCTGACGAACGACAAAACCCCTGACGAAAACGGGAAGGTAGATATCACTGATCACGTTCTTGCCGTGATGGAGGCCCTTCGCATTGATGTGCTAATTGCCATTGGCGGGGATGACACGCTTTCCTATGCAGCGCGCCTGCACCAGGAAGGGATGCAGACCATGTGTATCCCCAAGACAATGGATAATGACGTGTTCGGAACCGATTATTGCATTGGTTTTTCAACCTGCGTCACCCGGTCAGTGGAGATGATCAATCGCTTGCGCACCAGCGCCGGTAGCCATGAGAGAATGCTATTCGTGGAAGTTTTCGGACGCAATTGTGGGCTGACCGCATTGGCCGGCGGATATCTCGCAGATACCGACCGAACCCTGATTGCTGAAGTCCCCTGCGAACTCGAACGGCTGGCCGATCTGCTGGTATCAGACCGGAAGCGCAGCTCCTCCAACTACACGGTTACGGTGGTCTCGGAGGGTGCCAGCGTCATTGGAGAGGCCGTCATCGAGAGAGGCCAGGCAGATGCCTACGGACACAGGAAACTGGGTGGCATTGGCGAGCGCATCGGCGCCGGGATCAACGAATTGACCGGCGTGAACATCATGACGCAAAATCTGGGATATCTTTTGCGTTCGGGCGCGCCGGATGCCGTCGATCTGATAGTGCCCAAGAATTACGGTTCAATGTGCGTGCAGTTGATTGACGAGGGTCAAACCGGTCTGATGATGGCCGTCAAGGATGGCAAATATGCCACCCAGCCCGCCGACATTTCGACGAAGGGATTGCACCGCGTCGATGTCAACGGAATGTATGATGTGGAAAACTATCGGCCGAAAATTGGTAAGGTCGAAGGTCTGCCAATGTACATCCGATGATCAGCCCGCCCCGGCGCCTCACCTACATGATTGCATTACGAACCGAATATTCTCTGATGCCATTCATCCACGGTCTGTCCGCTCGACATGCCTGAATCGATAAGGCCGTCAATTATGAAGGTTGGCGACTCATGAATGCCGTTCTGCCTTGCATAGCGGGTGTGAATTTTCAGCTCTTTTTCCAAGCCCGATAACTGAAAATTCTCTGCAAGGCCGACGCCACTCTTCTGCTCGATCCTGTGAATCAAATTGTTCGGCGTGGTATCGAGATTTGGCCCTGTCCGGTGATCTTCAAATTCGAAATCGTCCCTGTTTGCAAAAATCGCAGACATCACCTGTTTGGCGTCTTTTTTACCTGAGGCACCTGTTGAGGCTGCCAATATCGCGCGACAGACAATTCCTGAAAATAGGTGCCAAGGTTGCGAATGCAGCCAAATCCGTATGCTCAGATTGTCGGGCCCGGCCTTTTCCAGCAGATCATCAAACTTTGCAAAAGCTCTTGCCGAAAATGGGCAGGTCGGCTCCAGAAACACTTCCAATTGGCGCTCTCCATTTCCCCAGATCAAAGGGTCTGCTGACCATTCTTGCGTGTGCGAATTCACTGTTTACTTCCTTGCTTTTATGATTCCGTTGGCTGAAATTATTCATATTAATCAACATTCTAAAATAATATACAGCTTGTTTTATGCGCGATACAAATACCGTATTGATAACCTTTGGGGAAGTGCCATTGCACAATCCTGTCTTCTTCGTTCTACTTTGTTGCCGACGACAGAACATCTGGTGTCGGATGCACTTGGCCAGGATGGTTCAAAGCAAATATGCGGCAACTCGGCTATGCAGGTAGTCGGGGAATTTGGATAAGGGAGGAAGCCTTGAAAGTCATCTCTGGAGGTCAGACCGGTGTCGACACCGCCGCCCTGGAAGCGGCTATCAAGCTTGGATGCTCCTATGGCGGGTGGGTACCGAAAGGACGTCTCAACGAAAATGGTGTCATTTCATCCAAATATCATGGTCTCCGGGAAACAAGTTCGGCTGATGTTGGTGAGCGCACCGTTCTGAATGTGAGAGACTCGGATGCTTTACTTGTGCTGACAGACGGAAACCACAGCGGCGGCACACAGCTCGCAATTCAGGAAGCCGAGAAATTGCGAATTCCGACGTGCATCATTGTCATGGAAGAGGGTGCTGAGACTGATGCTTCGCAGCGCATCATGGAGTTTCTTCGAGATACAAACCCTAACAAGGTAAACATCGCAGGGCCAAGGGAGTCAGAAGCGCCCGGGATTGAAATCAGGGCCAAGTCTGTTCTTGAAAAGGCCTTGGTGTCGATATAGCCAAGGATTGAGTTCCAGACAAACGGATGGTCCATGTCACGCCTGATTGCTGCATTCTCGATATTTTTCTGTTCGTCAGTCGTCTCAAATGCAGAGACTTTTTCTGCTGATGTCTGGGCAGACAATTGGTTTGAGATGCGGATCAACGGGGTCCAGGTCGCGGAGGACAGTGTTCCGATTACGACCGAACGGTCCTTCAATGCCGAGAGTTTTCAGTTTGAGGCCGATCGGCCGTTTGTCATCGGTGTCGTTGCCAAGGACTTTAAGGAGAACGACACCGGGCTTGAATATATAGGAACCCGGCGCCAGCAAATGGGTGATGGTGGACTGATCCTGCAGATTAAAGACGCTTCAGGTGAAGTCATGGTGGTTAGCGATGCGGATTGGCAGTGCAAGACCATTCACAAGGCACCCCTGGACAAGGCCTGTGAAAGCGAGCGAAATCCGTTGGCAGGTGAGGGGCCCTGCGGGTTCGAAGCTGCTGAGGAGCCCATGGGTTGGGACAAGCCGGATTTCGATGCATCATCCTGGCCGCAAGCATACATCTACACAGAGCAACAGGTTCGTCCCAGGGGCGGCTATAACCAGATACGGTGGGCGGACACAGCAAGGCTGATCTGGGGCGAGGACTTGGAACAGAGCAATACGGTAATGTGCAGGCTTGAGGTCAATTAGGTTCTTCTGAAATAGGCAGAAACCGGAAGGCCCATTCATTGTAACTGCCTTCGCCACGATACCAGACTACGTCAGAACCTGGCTCCTCATCGTGGTTCCAGCGCGGCCTTGTGCCTTGCTTGTCGCTTTCGAGCACGAGCCGCCTGCGCCGTTGGCTAAGCCGGATACGCTCGGTCAATTCCGTGCTGTCCCATTTCTCCAAGACGATCGATCTGAGTTGCTCTTCCATTTCCGAGTGTTCGGGCAATCCGGCCAGATTATTGATTTCGTCTGGATCATTCTCGACATCAAACAATAGCGGCGGATCGGTCTCGGAATGGATATACTTGAAGCGCCCTTGCCGCACCATGAAGATCGGGGAAGTCGTCGCCTCGGCCAAGTACTCAGCAAAAATCACTCGGTCTTTGTCTGGTGAAGTAAGGAAGGTCGAAAGATCTTCGCCATCCAGTTTCTCAACAGGCGAAGTCCAGCCGCTACCATCTGCAATCCCCATGAAGGTCGGCAGCAAGTCAACCAGTGATGCCGGTGTTTCGGCACGTCCCGCCGCAAATCCTGCACCGGTGATGATCAGCGGCACTTTCAGCGATTGCTCAAAGAAATGCTTCTTGAACCACATGCCACGCTCGCCCAACATTTCGCCATGGTCTGAAGTAAAAACAATCACCGTGTTTTCGCGTTTGCCGATGCGTTCAAGTGTTTCCAGAAGCTTGCCAATTAAAGCATCCAGATAGCTGATCGACCCGTAATAGGCGCGCCGCGCGGTGCGGATGGCATCATCATCAAACCGAATATCCAACATGCCGAAATCTGCGAGCAATCGAGCCGAATGGGCATCATGCTGGTTCTGCGACAAAGCAGGTACCTTCGGCATCGGGATGTCCACGTCTTCGTAAAGATCCCAATATTCCTTTTGGCAAAGATAGGGTTCATGCGGATGGGTATAGGAGACCTGCAGGAAGAACGGCCGGTCGTCCGCCGACCGTGCGATATCATAAAGATGTTGGACCGCCTGATAGGTCACCAGATCATCGAAATCGATCTGCATGGAGCGTTCGCAGACGCCCGCGACTGTGACAGAGCGTGGATCATTCGTATCACGCTCACCTTCATCCCCCCAGTTTGGTACCCAGGAAAAGTCAGCCGGGTAAAGATCAGGCGTCAGCCGCTTTTCGAAGCCGTGATGCTGATCGGGTCCGATGAAATGCATCTTTCCTGACAATGCCGTCTGGTACCCAGCAGCGCGCAGGTAATGGGCATAGGTAGGGATCGAAGCAGGAAGTTCGGCAGCATTGTCAAAGGCGCCGATTTCGGAACAGAGTTTTCCGGCGGCCATGGAGGCCCGCGAAGGCGAGCACAGTGGAAAGTTGCAATAAGCTGTCTCGAAGACTGTTCCCTGTTTCGCCAGCCTGTCGAGGTTCGGTGCATGGCAGACCGTGTCCCCGTAGCAACGCAGGAATTGAGCCGCCAGCTGGTCGACCTGAATAAACAGAATATTGGGTTGCAAGGCGCATCCTCCAAAAAATTGTCGACAATACTACTATCCCGATCTACCATCGGACAAGGTGGGAATTGGCGCGGTTCAGGGACAAGCGTTGATGG
>JBCCEP010000084.1:0-12024 GCA_039030215.1 Pseudomonadota bacterium | reverse complement strand
GCCCGAACTGCAGCTGATTTGCGCATGCCCGGACAAGGTGTCGAAGCGCTCGACGCTGTCTCCATTGACAAGTTCAACACCGAGTTCCTTTGCCTTTGCTCGCAGTGCCTTAACCAACGAACGATTGGGAACCATATGCGCAAAAGGCGTATCCGATCGGCTACCGTCATTCTCCTTGAATGATGCTCCGGCTTCTGCCCGTTCCCCACCAAATGTCAGGAATACGGGCCGGACCACATCATTCAGCCGGCTGTCAGTTACGATCATCTCGTTAATGGGTTGCGCGTCGCCCACGATTCCGTTCCACACACCAAGTCTGTCCAGCATTCGTGTGGCAGCAGCAGCGATGGCAGACGCACGGGTATCGTTCTCAATTGCCACTTCAGGAGCCGCATCAACCACGATAACCCGCATGCCGGGAGCTGCTGATTTGATCGATACCGCCACGCACAGGCCAACATATCCGCCACCGGCAACAAAAACATCCTGAAGCGTATCTTGTGCGCTATCCTGCGAAGACGGCTTCGCCCTTGATCTCCTGGTGTTTTTTTCGTCAGCATCTGTCACGACGTTTTTCTCCGGTAAGCGACCTGGCCGACACGGCGCGCCGGCCGTTCAGCAAAACTAATTGACGTAGAGCCTAACAAATGGCCATACCTTCCACCATAGACCTTCTTGCCGCAATGCGGCAATTATCAGCGCACAATTGCGGGACAGTTTAATGTCAAACGCCGTCGACACACTGCTTCAAATACTGGATCTGGAGAAACTTGAGGAGAACCTGTACCGGGGAACTAGCCCGCAAGTGGGATGGCAACGGGTCTTCGGCGGTCAGGTTATTGGCCAGGCGCTTGTCGCGGCTCAAAGAACCGTGGATCCCAAGAGACGAGTCCATTCCCTGCATGGTTATTTCATGCGGCCGGGCGACCCGCTGACTCCGATCATTTACGAGGTGAAACGAATTCATGATGGCGGAAGTTTTGCAACCCGCCTGATCGTCGCCGTTCAGCACGGTAAGGCGATTTTTTCCATGTCGGCTTCTTTCCATATCCGCGAAGACGGATTGGAACATTTCATCGAGATGCCGGATGTCGTCCCGCCGGAAGATCTGCCAAGCGAAAAGGAACTTGTCGAAAAATACGTCAAGAATGCACCTGAAAATGTTCGTAGATATTGGCAACGTGAACGCCCGATCGAACTGCGCCCAACCGATCTCACCCATTATTTCAGCGACAAGAAGCTCGATCCTGCGCAAAATATCTGGTTTCGGGCTACCGGCCCGCTTCCGGACGATCCTGCGATACATGAGTCTGCCCTAGCCTATGCTTCCGACATGACACTGCTTGATACCTCCCTTTTCGCCCATGGGCGTGCAGTCTTTGACCCGGAACTACAGGTCGCAAGCCTCGATCATGCCATGTGGTTTCATCGCGACTTCGACATGGCTGACTGGCATTTATATACTCAGGATAGCCCAAGCAGCTCTGGGTCACGAGGCTTCACACGCGGCTCAATCTATTCGCGCGATGGTAAACTGATTGCCTCAACCGCCCAGGAAGGCCTGATCCGGCTTCGAAAAAAGAAATAATTTTATTGCCCAAGCATGGTTATGCTGCAAAAAAAATAAGCAATTTTTCAAATATGCATAAAATTTGAGCAACTCATGTTGCGCCGCAACAAATCGGCGAATTTGCCGACAAAAATTATCACAATATATCATAGGCTTAACCTAATACCGCGAGTTTGGCACGGAGTTTGATTCCTATCGTGTGGCCGGGCTCGAAATTTCACGTTTCCTGCCAGCAATCGAGACTCTGAAGCAGCAAACCTTGCCGCTTCTGCCAACAGAACGGGTGATTGAATGAAAATTGTCATGGCTATCATCAAGCCATTCAAGCTGGACGAGGTGCGCGAAGCCCTCACGGCAATTGGCATCCAGGGACTGACGGTTACCGAGGTCAAGGGATATGGCCGCCAAAAGGGCCATACCGAGATCTATCGCGGCACAGAATATGCCGTCAATTTCCTTCCGAAACTGAAAATCGAGGTCGCGGTACCGTCGGATGTAGCGGACAAGGCTGTCGAGGCCGTCGCCGCAGCGGCAAAGACCGGGCAAATCGGCGACGGAAAGATTTTCGTTTTTGCGATCGAGCAGGCTGTACGCATTCGTACTGCCGAAGCTGGCGCAGAAGCGCTCTAACCAGTCAAATCCTAGGGAATTCAACTATGAAGAATGCAATAATAAAGACAGCTATTCTTGCCGGGGCGGCCACATTCGCCTTGGCGGGAACGGCATTCGGCCAGGAAACCGCTGCCGCCGAAACATCGTCGCCATCACCTGAAACCGCCTACATCTTTAATACACTACTGTTCCTGATCGGTGGATTTCTTGTCATGTGGATGGCCGCCGGCTTTGCCATGCTGGAAGCAGGCCTTGTCCGCTCCAAGAATGTCTCGATGCAGTGCCTGAAGAACATCGGCCTGTATTCCATTGCAGGCATCATGTATTGGCTGATCGGCTACAACCTCATGTATACTGATGTTAATGGAGGCTATATCGGCTCCTTTACGCTCTCTTATGCGTTTGATCCGGTAGGTGGAAACGCACTGGATACCGGCTATTCAACCGCTTCAGACTGGTTCTTCCAGATGGTGTTCGTTGCAACAGCAGCCTCCATCGTCTCCGGTACCCTCGCCGAGCGCATCAAGATATGGCCATTCCTGCTCTTTGTGGTCGTACTGACCGGCTTCATCTATCCGATCGCCGGTTCCTGGCAGTGGGGCGCAGGCTGGCTTTCCGAAATGGGCTTCTCCGATTTTGCCGGTTCTACCCTGGTCCATTCTGTCGGTGGTTGGGCTGCATTGGCCGGCGCGCTCCTGCTCGGCGCCCGCAAAGGCAAATATGTTGATGGCAAGGTACAACCGATGCCCGGTTCCAACATCCCGCTTGCGACACTTGGTACCTTTATCCTCTGGCTCGGCTGGTTCGGATTTAACGGCGCCTCGCAGCTGGCTATGGGAACGATCGGCGATGTTTCCGATGTTTCCCGCATCTTTGCCAATACCAACATGGCGGCGGCAGCTGGCGTTGTCGTGACCATCGTCTTGCTGCAAATCCTCTACGGCAAGATCGACGTAACCATGGTTCTCAACGGCGCACTTGCCGGCCTGGTGGCAATCACCGCTGAACCGCTTGCACCGGAAATGTGGCAGGTCCTGCTTATCGGTGGTGTCGGTGGCGCGATTGTAGTGTTTGCCGTTCCAATGCTCGACAAGCTGAAGATCGATGACGTCGTCGGTGCCATTCCGGTTCACCTTCTGGCCGGTATCTGGGGAACCCTGATCGTGCCGTTCTCCAACGCCGACGCCAGCTACGGTACCCAGCTGATTGGTATCATTGCCTACGGCGTCTTCACAGTCGTTGCCTCGCTCATCGTCTGGGCAATCCTGAAGGCGGTCATCGGCATCCGGATCGACGAGGAAGGCGAAACCATCGGCCTCGACAAGTCCGAGGTTGGTGTGGAAGCCTATCCGGAATTCGGCATGGGCAGGGTCTGACACCAGACACATAATGCAACATCAGGGCCCGGCATTTGCCGGGCCCTTTTCTATGAAAATACCCTGGCAAAGCCACCTTTCGTTCTGCACGCATTCTCCTGTCAAAAAACGCTCTCCAAACCTCGATGGTTAACAGGCGTTTAACCTTCCATGTTTACGATTGGCCAGACCACAACCAGGCCTCCCCCCGCCCGGATTGTGTTTCATTGCCTGTTGTCCGGCTTTGCGACATCCGGTGATGCATAAATTCGGAGAACAGGATGCAGGCCACGCAGATACGCAAACGACAGAACGGACAACCAACCGCGCATGCGCCGCGCTGGCTCACCGGTCAGTTGGGCATTCTTGCCGGTCTGGGCCTGATGGCGGCAGTTGCTTATTGTTTCGCTAGCCTGGCGACGTGGTCAATCCATGATCCCAGCCTGTCGAATGCCAATGCCAACACCATCAACAATGCCGGTGGCTACCTTGGTGCCACAATTGCCGACATGATGATTCAGTTCACCGGTCTTGCCAGTGTGGTTGTTCTTGTTCCGCCGGCAATCTGGGCATGGTTGAAAATTCTGCAAAGACCGATTGGCCGCATGCGCGCCCGGCTGCTGCTCTGGATACCCGGCATATTATGTGCCTGTGCAGCGCTGGGTGCCTTCGGCAAACCCGAGAACTGGCCGCTTCCCACCGGAATTGGCGGTGTCCTGGGCGACCTCGTTCTGAGCCTGCCGGGAATGATCTTCGGCGGATACCCCGCCGGAATGTTGGCGATACCCTTTGCGTTGGTCTTCGGAATTCCGGCCTTGTTCCTCACACTGTACTCAGCCGGGCTGATCTTCCGGGGCCCGAAATCCTCCGAAGAGGTGGATTTTGATCCCGAAACCGGAGAATTAATTGAGGACGATAGCAAGGACGGCCATATCCTGGGTCATCTCATTCACTGGGGTTTCACCCTTAGGGCCTTGTTTCGACGCCGCCGCAAGGGACCAGAAACGGCAAATTCGCAGCAAGTTGAAACTGATACAGCTTCTGCCACATCTAAAGGCGTTTTCGCCCGGCTCAAGGACCTTTGGGTAAATTTGACAACGCCTGAAGACGACGGCCTGGAGAACTTTGATCGAGACCATGATCCGCTGACACATGGTGAGCCTGAATTCGAGGACGGCTACGAGCCGGATTACCTGGTCGCGCCTGACATGGCGCCACAATATGGTGAACAGGTATATAGCGAGGACGAAGATAACCTGGATGCGGGATGGGAACCGATGTCGGCGCCAGCTTCCGACGGCACAGCACCGGCGGGAACAAATCGGGTCAAACCGATGAAGAAACGTCTGCAAACCGGCAAGCGCCTTAACCAGGAAGCGCAATCATCCTTCATAGATTCCGAACAATTCGACCTCCCGGC
This sequence comes from Pseudomonadota bacterium, assembly GCA_039030215.1. Taxonomy (GTDB): domain Bacteria; phylum Pseudomonadota; class Alphaproteobacteria; order Rhizobiales; family Rhizobiaceae; genus BOKV01. The sequence continues at coordinate 7,067 of JBCCEP010000084.1, read as the reverse complement.
GCTGCATTTTCTTTCGGAGACCAAGAACGTCGTCAAGGATGCCACGCTCTCAAATGAATCCCTTGAACAAAACGCACGCCTGCTGGAGGGCGTCCTCGAGGATTTTGGCGTAAAGGGAGATATTATCAATGTACGGCCGGGACCGGTGGTCACACTGTATGAACTTGAGCCCGCCCCGGGTATCAAATCATCCCGGGTAATCGGCCTTGCCGATGACATTGCCCGCTCGATGAGCGCGATCGCCTGCCGTGTTGCCGTTGTGCCGGGCCGCAATGCCATCGGTATTGAACTGCCGAATAGCCGGCGTGAAACGGTCTATCTCCGTGAATTGCTGGCCAGCAAGGATTATGAGGCGAGCAAGGGCAAGCTTCCGCTGGTGCTGGGCAAGACCATTGGCGGGGAACCGGTAATCGCCGATCTTTCTAAAATGCCGCATCTGCTGGTCGCCGGTACGACCGGTTCGGGCAAGTCGGTAGCCATCAACACCATGATCCTGTCGGTTCTCTATCGGCTGTCACCCCAGCAGGTAAAGCTGATCATGATCGACCCGAAAATGCTGGAACTTTCGATCTATGACGGTATCCCGCACCTGCTGACACCAGTCGTCACCGATCCGAAAAAGGCCGTTGTAGCGCTCAAATGGACCGTCAGGGAGATGGAAGAACGCTACAAGAAAATGTCGAAACTTGGCGTTCGCAATATTGACGGCTTCAATACGCGCCTGGAACAGGCACGGCGCAAAGGTGAATCCCTGTCCAAGACCGTCCAGACCGGCTATGACCGGGAATCGGGTGAAGCCATCTACGAAACCGAAGAATTAGATCTGGAGCCGATGCCATACATCGTCGTCATCATCGACGAGATGGCCGACCTGATGATGGTCGCGGGCAAGGACATTGAAGGCACAATCCAGCGCCTGGCACAGATGGCTCGCGCTGCCGGCATCCATGTCATCATGGCAACCCAGCGCCCATCGGTTGATGTCATCACCGGTACGATCAAGGCAAACTTCCCGACCCGGATTTCATTCCAGGTCACCTCCAAGATCGATTCACGTACCATCCTTGGCGAGCAAGGCGCCGAACAGCTGCTCGGAATGGGCGACATGCTGTATATGGCAGGTGGAGGCCGTATAAAACGCGTCCACGGACCCTTTGTTGCTGACGATGAAGTCGAAAAAGTCGTCAATCACCTGAAGACGCAGGGTGTTCCGCAATATCTCGAGGCCGTCACGACCGAAGAGGAAGATCCCGAAAGCGATGGCTCCGGTGGCTCGGCTGGAAATCTCTCTGAATCCAATGATATTTACGATCAGGCCGTTGCCGTGATCCTGCGCGACCGCAAGGTTTCAACTAGCTACATCCAACGCCGGCTTGGGATCGGATACAACCGCGCTGCCTCCTTGATCGAACGCATGGAACAGGAAGGCCTCATCGGCCCTGCCAACCATGCGGGCAAACGAGAGATATTGGTTCCGGATGAAAACGAGACCATCTGACGCACATGTCAGGCCTGCTTATCATATTGGCAAAAAATTTCACTGATATACAAAATTTCCGTTCAAATAATGCTTCCATGCCTTGATACGGCCATGCAATCCCTTATGCAGGTAGCATGGGCTTTCCGAATCTTCGATTTGAATCGATATCCACGAGGAGTTCGTCTTTCATGACAGGTAAATTGGCTTCGGCAACAGGTTATATTTTCAGGAATTTTGTATTTGTTTCAGCCTTACTGGCAGCCACCGGTACCTTTGATACCCAGGCCGCAGAAGCCGAAGAAACAACAAAACCGCTAAGTCGCGAAGAAACCATCCGGGCGGTCAGCGACAATTTTTCTGCAATTCCCACCATGACTGGTGAGTTTGTGCAGTTCGGGCCCAATGGCGAGCAAAGCGGCGGTGTGTTTTATATCGAACGGCCCGGCAAAATCCGCTTCAACTATGAAGAACCAGCTTCGATTGAAGTTATTTCCAATGGCAAGACGGTTGCCATCCACAACAAGAAACTCAAGACCTGGGATTTCTATCCGCTCAACAAGACACCTTTGAAACTCTTGCTTGATGATGAGCTCAACGTTGATTCCAGTGTAATCCGCGACATTGTCTCGGAGCCTGACCTGACCACGATCGTTATGGGTGACAACAAGATTTTCGGCGACTCCGAAATCACCTTGATGTTTGACCCACTAAGCTACGATCTTCGGCAATGGACGATCAAGGATACTGCCGGCAAGGAAACATCCGTAATGGTGTTTAACATCACGAAAAATGTCCGGATCTCGGAGAAATTTTTCAAATTTGATGAACTCGCCATTCGCCGCAGTCAGCGTGAAAGCAACAATTGATTCAACCTTGCACAACCAGGTATTTCCGCTAATTTGCGCAAGCTTCATTGAATATCTCGGGCAGTGCGCCACTGCCCGCAATCATTCCTTTCAACAAGGCAAACCATAAGACCTCTTAATGCCCTGGATCATCCATGCCACTTAGCATTGCAACCTGGAATATTAATTCAGTTCGTCTCCGCCAGTCCCTGGTAGAGGAGTTTCTCGATGAATATCAGCCGGATCTGCTGTGCCTACAGGAGATCAAATGTCAGAACGACCAGTTTCCTGAAAAGGCGTTTCGTAAAAAAGGCTATGAACATCAAGCGGTTAAGGGGCAAAAGGGCTATCACGGCGTGGCGATCCTTTCAAAAAGGCCACTTACGCAAACCGATTCTCGGGACTTCTGCAATATGGGAGACAGCCGCCATATATCCGCAATATTCGAAGCTGAGGGTAGCCCGCTGAGGATACATAATTTCTATGTTCCGGCGGGCGGCGATGAACCCGATCCGAAAACAAATCCAAAATTCGATCACAAGCTGCGATTTGTCGACGAGATGGAAACTGTAAACGCGATGGAAGACGACATCCCGTCAGTCCTGGTCGGCGATCTCAATATCGCGCCGCTTGAAAATGACGTCTGGTCGCATAAGCAATTGCTAAAAATCGTTAGCCACACCCCGGTGGAAACCGAGGGTCTGACCAGGACCTTCAACAAGGGCGGTTGGGCGGATTTGATCCGTCAGAAAATTCCGCCGGAAGAAAAGATCTATACCTGGTGGAGCTATCGCGCCCGTGACTGGGAAGCCAGCGACCGAGGACGCCGGCTGGACCACATCTGGGCAGCCCCGCAACTGGCCGAACGCATGACAGATCTCAGGGTTTTGAAACATGCCAGGGGCTGGGAAAAGCCCTCGGACCATGTGCCGGTTATTGTCGAACTTGATCTGAGCTAGCGATCCAGTACTCATAATCCGCCGCTCGCAATTTTCACATTCACGCGGTCTCATTTTGCACCGGCTCATATCGGCGTATTGTACCCTGATTGAAAAAATACAGGGGTTTGCAAGATGATCATTCGCATTTTTCAGGTCACGACCCATCCAGGCAAGGAACAGCAATTCAGCAAATTTTTTCAAGGAACTGCAATTCCACTAATGCTGAAAACGCCTGGGCTGATATCTGTTTTTCCCGGCGCACCGCGCAAGGACAGCCCTTGTGATTTCTGCATGGTAATGATCTGGAAGGACCTGGATTCACTCAAGGCCTTTGTCGGCGAAGACTACGAAAACGCCCATATTCTTCCCGAAGAAGCCGAGCTGGTGCAGGCACGAACGATCAAACATTATGATCTGGTCGAAACGGGATAGCTGCAGCCCAGGAAGCAAATCATTTTTCCTCTTCATCCTTGCCACCAAGGGGCGGGATCAGCTTCAACTTCTCCTGCACATCTTCCATTTGCTGAACCAGCTCACGAACCGTGTGTGATATCCGCGTATGCAGCATATGCGCCTTTTCCGGATATTCGCGCAGCAACCGGTGGAACAACGGTCGCGGGATGAAAAGCAGCTCGCACTCTGTCTTTGCTACCGCTGACGCAACTCGGCGAACATTGGTGATCAGGGCCATCTCTCCGATCAACCCGGCCGGCCCGCAACTCTCCAGCACCAGATCCCGATCGCCACTATGCAGGACGATATCAACCTGGCCGGAAGCAATGACATATCCGCCCTCGCTGTCATCACCTTCGGAAAACAGCGTCGTGCCCTTTTTCAGCACCTGACGCTCTGTTCCAAACGCAATAAGACGCAGGTGCTCCAGGCCAAAATCCCGGAACAACGTCACGCGCGATAACAGATCTATGTCTTCCTGTAGTCCCATGTACCCACAAATCAGCCCTTCCGTTCGAATCAAGGCCTGAATCGGAAGGATAGGTCAAGGGACCAGCTTATAACCACCGCCTTCAGTCACAAGAAGTCTCGAATTTGAAGGATCTTTCTCGATTTTCTGTCGCAATCGATAAATATGGGTTTCCAGCGTATGGGTCGTCACACCGGAATTATAACCCCAAACCTGCTCCAGCAACTCGTCGCGACCGATAATTTTCTGCTCGGCGCGATATAGATATTTCACGATTGCGGTTTCTTTTTCGGTCAAACGGACCTTACCGCCGGTTTCTTCGACCATCAGCTTCTGCGCCGGCTTGAACGTATAAGGGCCGACGGTAAATACCGCATCCTCGCTTTGCTCATGCGTTCTTAGCTGCGCCCGGATTCGAGCCAGAAGGACTGCGAATCTGAATGGCTTGGATACATAATCATTGGCACCAGCTTCCAGGCCGAGAATCGTATCTGAATCTGTATCATGGCCAGTCAACATGATAATGGGAGCCTTGAATCCCCCTTTGCGCAAGAGTTTCACGGCTTCACGACCGTCCATGTCAGGCAGACCGACATCCATGATCAGAAGATCAATATGGTTGCTCCGTGCCGCCTGAACGCCTTTGGTCGCGCTCGATTCCGACATGATCTCGAATTCTTCATAAAGATTCAATTGCTCGATCAGAGCATCACGCAGATCATCATCATCATCGACCAGCAGAATATTTCTTGCAGTCATTCATTATTCCTCTAATTCGACAGCCATGTTTTCATGCCCGACTTTATATAGTGCATAAGAATGGCAGTTGAAATTGTTAAGCCCCACTATTTAACATCAACGCGGATGTGAACTTAATTCCGAAAACGTGATCGATGAAGTCCAGGAATTCCCGAAAATTCAATTACACCGTTTCGAACCTGCCGGTCCACCGCGCTCCAGGCGGGCCACCACATCGCGGTTTGATAAAGATTGGTTGGAACATTTATCCATGTGCGCTTGGAACAAATGGAATTTCCGTCGTCAAGCGAGAAGGCGACGGCAAGACACCGGCCGGTCGTTTTGATCTTCGCAAAATCTACCTCAGACCGGAGAAAATCAGGCCTTATGGCCAGGCGGCAATGAAATCCCGCTCAAGACTCATAAATTCCAAAATGGGCTGGTGTGATGATCCCGCAAACGCCAACTACAATCGTGAGGTCAAGCTGCCAGTTGGCGTCAGACATGAGAAATTGAGCCGTGAAGACGATTTGTATGATGTTCTGATTGTAATTGACTGGAATCTCAGACCAAGAATACGCGGAGCCGGCAGCGCGATCTTCCTGCATGTCGCAAAACCGGGCTTCGAACCGACTGAAGGATGCGTAGCAGTTTCGAAGGAGGCAATGTCCAGGTTATTGCGCCGGATAGACCGAAATACCGCAATTCTCATTCGGCCCTGAAGACCTGCCTTTCGCCGAAAATCGCACTACCGATCCTGACCTGAGTCGCCCCATGTTCAATGGCTGTTGCATAATCGCCGGACATTCCCATCGACAGTTCGCCAAGACCACACGCGCTTGCCAATTCAGCAAGGCGGTCAAAATGCGGACCCGGATCCTCGCCAAAGGGCGGAATACACATTAAGCCACTGATATTTAGATCATATTCTTGTTCGCACAGCCTCACAAATTCTATCGTTTCCTCAACCGCCACACCGGCTTTTTGTGGTTCTGCACCGGTGTTGACCTGTACAAACAGTCGCGGATCGACGCCTTGTTTCGCAATTTCACGCGATATCTCCCGTGCAATTTTTTCGCGATCGATCGTCTCGATAACATCGAACAGCGCTACCGCATTTGCGCATTTATTGCTTTGTAAAGGTCCGATGAGATGCAGTTCGACATTTTCATATTTGGCCTTCAAGTCCGGCCACTTTGCCATGGCTTCCTGAACCCGGTTCTCGCCAAAAACAGTTTGCCCGGCCTCGATCGCCTCGGAAACTGTAGCCTGACTGTGGGTCTTGCTCACCGCGACCAAGGTCACGGAGCCCCGCTCACGCCCCGATTTCTGTTCCGCCAAAGCGAGATCATCTCTGACAATTTTCAGCCGTTTCGCGACATTTGTCATTTCTACCTCTTTTATTTCCCTGTCTCCGGGTCTACTCAGCCGGCGAACCGGTTGACCATGGGCAAATATTCTGGTTTGCCTTCCAGCCGTCAGATTCTCAATATTTTCGTTCCACACACATCGGACCATCCCTTAAAGACAGCGCATATGGCAACCCATCGTTACAACGCAAGAGAAGTAGAACCCAGATGGCAAACGATCTGGGACGAAAAGAAACTGTTTGAGACACCGCGTGAACCCTCACTGGACAAGGATAAATACTACGTCCTGGAGATGTTTCCCTATCCGTCTGGGCGAATTCATATCGGCCACACGCGAAACTACACAATGGGGGATGTCGTGGCGAGATATCGCCGCGCCAAGGGTTATGAAGTTCTCCATCCGATGGGATGGGACGCGTTCGGCATGCCCGCCGAAAATGCAGCTATGCAAAACAAGGTTCATCCAGGCGAATGGACTTACCAGAATATTGCGACCATGCGCGAGCAACTCAAGCTCATGGGTTTGTCGATCGACTGGAGCCGTGAGTTTGCGACCTGCGACCCGGAATATTACAGCCAGCAACAGCGTCTGTTTCTCGATTTCCTGGAAAAGGACCTCGTCTACCGCAAAAAGTCGACGGTCAATTGGGACCCGGTCGACCAGACTGTTCTCGCAAACGAACAGGTAATTGATGGCCGCGGCTGGCGTTCCGATGCCTTGGTGGAGCAACGCGAGCTTACCCAGTGGTTCTTCAAGATCACGGATTATTC
>JBCCEP010000083.1:0-12118 GCA_039030215.1 Pseudomonadota bacterium | reverse complement strand
CAGTCACCAAGCAGTCAGCACTGGTTCGGCACCGACCACTTTGGCCGCGATATTCTGTCCATGATCATGGTAGGCGCGCGAAATTCGATCGCGGTCGCATTGGTTGCAGTCGGTATTGGAATGGGCATCGGAGTTCCGCTCGGCACCTGGGCCGCCGCCAAGCGAGGTTGGGCAGATGATGTCCTGATGCGGTTCAATGATCTGATTTTCGCATTCCCGGCTCTACTGTCGGCGGTAATGATAACCGCGATCTTCGGGCCAGGAATTTTCAACGCCATCATTGCAATCGGCATCTTCAACATCCCGGTATTTGCCCGTCTGTCACGCGGTGCGGCGCTCGGATTCTGGACAAGAGAATTTATCCTGGCAGCCCGCGTAGCCGGAAAAGGCAAGACCCGGATCACCATTGAGCACATTTTGCCGAACATCTCGAACCTGCTGATCGTCCAGGGCACCATCCAGTTTTCGCTCGGGATATTGGCCGAAGCCGGACTTTCCTATGTCGGGCTCGGTGCCCAGCCACCGCAACCAAGCTGGGGTCGGATGCTCAACGAGGCACAAACCATGATGAGTTTTGCCCCTCACATGGCAATATTTCCTGGCCTGGCGATTATCATTACTGTCCTGGGACTCAACATGATGGGTGACGGTCTCCGGGACATCCTCGATCCCCGCCTGAAGCGGGAGAACTGAATTGAGCCTCCTGCAAATCAAGGACCTTGGCCTGGACATTGCCGATCGGCCGATTTTGAAGAAGGTTTCCCTGCAAATCGAAAAAGGCAAGGTGCTTGGCTTGGTCGGTGAATCCGGTTCCGGAAAATCGATGACAGCACTTTCTGTCATGAAGCTATTGCCGGAAGGCTCAGAATTGTCCGGTCAGATCTCTTTTGACGGCACCGAAATAACCGGACTGGACGAGGCCTCCATGTGCCATTTGCGCGGTGATGATATCGGAATGGTTTTCCAGGAACCCATGACCGCGCTCAACCCGCTCAAGACAATCGGCGAACAAATTGCCGAAGGCATTCGCCTGCACACGGAAGCGACCACAAATGAATCCATGCGACTTGCTGCAGATATGCTCGTGCAGGTGGGCTTGCCATCGGATCAACACATGCTCTCACGCTACCCGCATGAACTGTCCGGAGGACAGCGTCAACGCGTCGTTATTGCAATTGCCTGCGCCTTGCGACCCAAGCTTCTGATCGCAGACGAACCGACGACCGCGCTCGATGTCACGATCCAGGCCCAGATTCTGGATTTGCTCCGCACCCTCGTTAAAGAGAACGATATGGCGCTTCTGTTGATCAGCCACGATCTGGGGGTCGTCGCGGATATGGCAGACACTCTCGTTATCCTGCGGGACGGCGAGGTCATGGAATCAGGCGATGCGGTTGATGTCCTGATCAACCGACGTCACCCCTATACGCAGCAATTGGCCGAAGCCTCATCACACGTCCCGAAACGCTCAACGCCTCCAGTCTTGGGTAGTAAGGCTCGCGAAGCTGGAATTACTCCTTTGCTCTCAGTAGACAATATCGTCTGTGATTATCCCGGCAAACGCCAAGGCTTGTTCCGGAAATCCGCTCCATTTCGCGCTGTTGATGCAGTCAGTTTCGACATTTTTCCCGGCCAGACCATGGCGCTTGTCGGGGAATCCGGTTGCGGCAAGTCGACCCTGGGCAGATGTCTGCTCGGTCTTCACCATCAATCCGAAGGCGAATTGGATTTTGACGGCGTCAATCTTTCAGGTGATGACAACGAACAGCAAGCGGAAGCCCGCAAGCACATGCAAATCGTTTTCCAGGACCCCTACGGATCATTCAATCCAAGGCACCGCGTGGCAAGGCTTGTTGCCGAACCATTGTTTCGAAGCCCACACCTGAATCCTGAGGAAAAAGAAGATCGTGTTTGCCAGGCGCTGGAATCGGTTGGTCTCGATCGGGCCGACCGGTTCAAATTCATCCATGAATTTTCCGGTGGGCAACGCCAGCGCCTGGCCATTGCCCGCGCGCTTGTCAGCCGACCCAAGCTGATTATTGCCGATGAGCCGGTTTCTGCATTGGACGTCTCGATCAGGGCACAGATTTTGGACCTGTTATCTGAACTCCGAGACAAGCTCCAGATCGCTTATCTGTTCATCAGCCATGATCTGACAGTCGTTCAGGCGATCTGTGATGAAGTGCTGGTCATGCGTGCTGGAAAGATTGTCGAACATGGCCCGGTGGAACAGTTATTCTCCGAGCCGCAGGAAAATTACACAAGGGAACTACTCGCCGCAGCGCCAAATCTGGAATTATCCCTGCAAAAAAGACTGGCTCAATCGCGCTAAGGACCAAAGCTAATCTTTCAATTTCACATTCAGCAATTCGGCGGTGCGGGCAACAAGATTTATCTCGAATTCATGCAATTCATTATCGGCGAGCGAAATCTCTTTCATCATGTCGAGCACCTTGAGTTTGGTCTCCTCCGGCATGCGGTTGACGATCGAAGTAAACGGGAAGAGCGAGGATTCATTTTCAGATTCTTCCCGCACTGCTGCCTCGAATAGATTCAGTTCATCGTCGCTGACTTCCAGATGATCCTGAAGGAACTCGCGATATCGGCGAACTTCAGTGTCAAGTACCCTGCCATCCACTGTCATGACCCTGAACAGCAATACGGCCATGGCAATCCGCTTGTCACCGGCGGAATATTCAATCAGGTCGTCATCGCTTGTGCCAAGCTTGGTCAGAAAGTTTTTGACTACCGCATACATTGCAACCTCCTGGCCGTTGCACCTATAAGCTCAAGCGGATCATTATCCAGCAAATTTATTGAAACACAAACGCTTGCCGGCGTGTTCAACAACCATTTGACACTCCCCTGCAGCACATCAGGTAAGAAACTTGTTTCACAGCAAAAATATGGTGGGCGTGACGGGCACCAACGAATATAACAAGCTTGGATTATCGGAGAATCTACAAGATGCGTGTATTGGTTTGCGGAGGCACCGGATTTGTTGGTGGTCACTTGGTGCAAAGACTGCTTGATGAGGGACACGACGTCACGGCAGCCGACATTCAGCCTTTTCGCTATGGTGCCAATCCAGATTGCAATCTGGTCAAGTGCGATCTTCGTGATCCGCTTCAAGTAGCGGCTCTTTTCGAGCAGCCCTATGACGAAGTCTATCAACTTGCTGCCGACATGGGTGGCGCCGGCTATATCTTCACCGGTGAGAATGATGCTTCCATCATGCGCAATTCGGCGCTGGTCAACATGAACATCCTTGATCAGGTCATTCGCACCGGAAGCGATCGTGTTTTCTATTCTTCGTCAGCCTGCATCTACCCCCAGGAAAATCAGACCGATCCTGACAACCCCCATTGCGCCGAAGATACCGCCTACCCTGCCCATCCCGACAGTGAATATGGTTGGGAGAAGCTGTTTTCCGAAAGGATATATCTCGCTTCGGCCAGAAATGAAGGCATCAAGGTTCGAATCGCCAGATATCACAATATTTTCGGCCCGCTATGCGCCTGGAACGACGGCAAGGAAAAGGCACCGGCTGCCCTCGCCCGAAAGGTGGCCGAGACGCCTGATAATGGCGAAATCGAGATTTGGGGCGACGGAAAACAATCACGATCGTTTCTTTATGTCGATGAATGTCTCGAAGGCACAATCCGCTTGATGCGGTCTGATTTTGAAGGGCCTGTCAATATTGGGTCAGATGAGATGGTCACCATTGGCGGCCTTGCAGACATGTTCATAAATCTGTCGGGCAAGAAAATTTCAAAGCGCTTCGTTCCTGGACCGCAGGGTGTACGTGGTCGAAATTCCGACAATGAGCTAATACGCAAAAAACTGGGCTGGGCACCTTCTGCACCCCTGATCGACGGATTGACCCACACCTACGCCTGGATTTCCGATCAGGTCGACAAGAAAATGTCGGTAAGCGCATAGATCAGCCAGGATCGGGCCTTGGTACAAAGAAAAACCGGCTTCCGCTGGGTTGCCACCCAGAAGAAACCGGTTTTGGAGACGCTTTACCCCTAAACTGATGGGGAGCCCCGGTACGCGATACCTGATCCGGGGACGAGACCGGATTGTCCCCGGGCTCGACACCAGTTCTAGGCGGATAATGTAAACAGGCGGTTAGAATAGGGTTACCCGGCTATTAACACGGGCATTTTTCTGAACTTTTTTTGGCCGATCACCGATTTTTTCTGTTGGATAGGTTGTATCAGCCTATTCAATTCTACTCGGCAGCTTCCGTTTTGCCCATTGCTTCGACCTTTGCAGCGCAAAACTTGAACTCCGGAATCTTTCCGTATGGATCAAGTTTGGGATTTGTTAATCGATTGGCCGGGCTCTCATTGAAGCAAAATGGAACAAAGATCATGTTGTCAGCCACATCATTATCCGAGCGCAACATTGCTTCAATCTCGCCCCTGCGGGTCGAAATCCGGATCATTGATCCCGGCACAAGACCCTTCTTCTCGATTTCGCGCTGGTTCATCACGGCAATGCCGTCCGGTTCAATGGCATCCAGCACCGTGGAACGCCGTGTCATTGCTCCGGTGTGCCAATGCTCAAGCAGCCTGCCGGTTGTCAGCACCATTGGATATTCGTCATCGGGAACTTCATCAGGTGGCCGCAATTCCGCCGGTACCAGCTTGCCGCGCCCATCCGGCGTCGGAAAACTCTCGCGGAAGATGATCGCATTGCCCGGTCGGTCAGGAGAATCTGCCGGATATGTCACCGCATCCTCGCGCTCAAGTCTTTCCCAATCGATATTGTCAAGCGACGGCATGAATTGCTGCATTTCCCGATAGACATCGGAAATCTGCTCATATTGCCAGTCAAGTCCCAAGGCATTTGCGATGTCGCGGATCAATTCCCAATCCTGACGCACTTCACCAGGAAGCGAAAGCGCAGGCCGGCCAATCTGGACTTGCCGGTTCGTATTTGTATAGGTGCCAAGCTTCTCGGCATGTGCAGATGCGGGCAGAATAACATCGGCATGCCAGGCGGTTTCAGTCAGGAAAATATCCTGGACAACCAAATGATCTAGCATCGCCAAGGCGGCACGGGCATGTAGTTGATCCGGATCTGACATGGCAGGGTTTTCACCCATTATATACATGCCCCGGATCTGACCCGCATGGATTGCATCGACAATCTCGACGACCGTCAATCCACGCTTCGGATCGAGCGTTCTACCCCAGCCATCGACATAGTTATTTCGAATATCAACATCCTCAACTGATTTGTAGTCGGGATAGAACATCGGGATAAGCCCGGCATCAGATGCGCCTTGCACATTGTTCTGACCACGCAGCGGGTGAAGCCCGGTGCCGTCACGACCCACATGGCCGGTAATCAGGGAAAGCGCGATAAGGCAACGCGAATTGTCTGTACCGTGCGTGTGTTGGGATATGCCCATACCCCAAAAAATGATCGCGCGTTCCGCATTGGCATAGGTCCGGGCGATATCACGGATTGTCTCCGCATCAACCCCGCAAACTTCCGCCATCGCTTCCGGCGTGAACCCCTTAACATTTTTCTTCAGGGCCTCGAAACCGGATACATGCGCCTGAATATATTGCTCGTCGTAGAGTTTTTCCTCAACGATCACATTCAGCATCGCGTTCAGCAATGCGACGTCCGTACCCGGAGTAAACTGCACCGGATGGGATGCATGCCGCATCAGGGCCTGCTTGCGAGGGTCGATGACGATCATGCTGGCGCCGCGCTTGGCCGCTTGTTTGAGATAGGTCGCGGCAACGGGATGGTTCTGCGCCGGCCGGGCACCAATTACGACAATGCAATCGGACTGTTCTGCCGCAGAAAACGGCGCTGACACCGCACCGGAACCAATGCCTTCAAGGAGAGCTGCAACCGATGAAGCGTGGCATAGCCTTGTGCAATGATCGACATTATTGGTTCCAAATCCCTGGCGAACCAGCTTCTGAAACAGATAGGCTTCCTCGTTTGATCCCTTTGCTGATCCGAAACCGGCAAGCGCGCTGCCGCCATCTTCTGTCAGGATGGCTTTCAGGCCCCCTGCTGTGCGTTCCAACGCTTCTTCCCAACTTGCTTCGCGGAAAACCGTTAGCGGATCGACGCCAACGAGATCAATATCGGCACGCTTCGGCGCATCATCACGCCTGATCAGAGGTTTTGTCAGCCGGTCGGGATGGCGGACATAATCAAATCCAAACCGGCCCTTCACGCATAACCGGTTCTCATTTGCCGGGCCATCCCTGCCATCGATCTGCACAATTTTGTCGTCTTTGACATAAACCTTGGTCTGGCAACCTACTCCGCAATAAGGGCAAACGGAATCGACGACCTTGTCGAATTCCTTGACGGCCCGCGTCTTGCCGGCGTCATCCATCAGCGTTTTTTCATAAAGCGCACCGGTTGGGCATGCTTGAACACATTCGCCGCAGGTCACGCAGGTCGATAGCCCCATCGGGTCAGCCAGATCAAAAACCGGAACCGACTGGCTCCCACGAAAGCCCATTCCGATGACATCATTGACCTGGACTTCGCGGCAGGCTCGAACACACGCCCCGCAGGCAATGCAGGAATCCAGATTGACTGCAATTGCCGGATTGGTGACATCATGGCCAAGGTCAGGATTGACCGGTTTCGATGGCAATCTTTTGGTTTCGCCAATGCCCATGGATTGGGCCCAATTCCAAAAATCGGAATCATCATCCGGGCCATCCTCGCGCGGCCGCATATCGGCGGCCAGCATCTCGAATACCATGCGTCTTGATTTTTCTGCCCGATCGGTATCGGTCTTTATCACCATGCCTTCGGCAGGATTGCGAATGCAGGATGCTGCCAAAACTTTCTCACCCTCGATCTCCACCATGCACGCGCGGCAATTGCCATCTGTGCGATAGCCGGGCTTGTCGACATGGCAAAGATTGGGAATACGAACGCCTTCCCGTTTTGCGATGTCCCAAATGGTTTCATCGCTATCCGCAGTGACCTTCTTACCATCGAGCATGAAACTGACGGGCTTGGACATCACAAATCCTCCCGGAAATAAGTAAGAAGATGGTTGACCGGATTGGGTGCCGCCTGTCCAAGACCACAAATCGAGGCATCACGCATCACGGTTTCAATATCGCGAATTGCCACTTCGTCCAGCGGGCCGTCCTCCGACAACAAGGTCACCATTTTCTCGGTCCCGCCCCTGCATGGCGTGCACTGACCGCAACTTTCATGTTTGAAAAACTTCAAAATGTTCAGGGCGGCATCCTTGATACTGTCCTTGTCTGACAGAATTACAATCGCATGACTGCCGACAAATGCCCCGTACTTGAAAAGATTGTCGCCAAAATCAAGCGGAATATCACCCATCGAAGCCGGCAGGATGCCACCTGAAGCACCACCCGGAAGATAGGCCTTGAATGTGTGCCCATCCGCCATGCCGCCGCAATATTCCTCAATCAGCTCGGTAACGGTTATACCGGCCGGCGCCTGTTTCACGCCCGGTTCCTTTACCCGGCCAGAGACCGACCAGGAACGAATTCCCGGATAGTCCGGTTTGCCCAATCCGGCAAACCATTCCGGGCCTTTCTCGATGACATCCCGCAACCACCAGAGCGTCTCGACATTGTGGTTAAGCGTCGGACGTCCAAACAGACCGACTTCCGCGATGTAAGGTGGCCGGTGCCGCGGCAGTCCGCGTTTTCCCTCGATCGATTCAAGCATTGCGGACTCCTCACCGCAAATATAGGCACCAGCACCGCGCCGTAGCTCGACATAACCCTTCTCCACCAGCCCTTTTTCCTCAAGCGCGGCGATTTCCCTGCGCAAGATTTCCAATACCGCCGGATATTCATCACGCATATAGACATAAATCCGCTCGGCCTCGATATAGTGCGCAGCAACCAGCGCACCTTCGAACATTCGATGAGGATCCCGCTCTAAGCAGTAGCGATCCTTGAAGGTTCCCGGTTCGCCTTCGTCGCCATTGATGGTCAGATAACGCGGTCCGGGATAGGACAGCACAAATTTCATTTTTGTGCCCGCAGGAAAACCCGCGCCGCCCAGACCACGCAGTCCGGCATCATTCATAATCTGGATCAGGGCTTCTGCTTGCACCGCACCAGCCCGTATCCGGGCAAGCAAATCGTATCCGCCACCGGCAAGATAACCGCTGAGATTCTTATAAGCAGGAATTAATGCCGGAAAATCCGAATTCGACTTGGCAGAATGCGCACTGTCGAGCAGGGTTTCGACACTGGCTGTACCAACCTCGAGATCTCCAATTCTCGCTGCCGGCGCCACATCACAGCCACCCATACACGGCGCCCTTAGAATGCGAACATGATCCCGATCAGCGCCTGCATTCAGCCCCTCAATTAGGCTTTCTGCACCTGCCAGGGCGCAGGAAATCGAGTCACATACCCGGATTGTGACCGGCGCCGGCTCTGCTTCACCTTCCTTGATGATGTCAAAATGGTCATAAAACGACGCAACTTCATAAATTTCGGCCTGCGACAGCCTCAATGTCTCTGCAAGCGCCCGTAAATTGGCAGCCGACAGACAACCAAATCTGTCCTGAATACGATGCAGATATTCTATCAAAAGGTCACGCCTGCGCGGCAGGTCGGCGATCAGCGATTCGACTGCGGCAAGTACTGCCGGGTCCAAATCGCGGCCCTTCGGCAGAAATCCCTTACGGCGTCCCCTGAAAGAATCGCTGCGTTCTGCCTTGTTCATTCCTGCCTTCCTCGGATATCCATCACAAGCCTTACGACGCTAGGGGATTTCAATCTGACCTGACCGTATAGGTTACGTCGAATTCAGGCCTATCTGCGCCAACCCGGAATTCAGAACAGTCGATCAACTGGAATGTTTCCGGTTTTTCAATCCTTTCGCCCACAATAACGAAGAAATTCCATTCTGCCGAGTGGTACCTGATCCGATCTCTTCGTCAACCTCAAAATCTCGTCCAAGAATTGATTGACCGACTCGATTTCATGACATATAAGAGCGAACATAAAGAAATCTTTATGTCGTGATATGATAAATTGTACCGATAAAGATTCTTAGGTTTAGCGGAACGAATTCAATGACCAATCCACTTTCCGATCTGTTGGACGAAAAGCAAATCCTGCTCGCCGATGGCGCAACCGGGACGACACTGTTCGACATGGGACTGACTTCCGGTGACTCGCCTGAATTCTGGAACGCCGACAAGCCGGATAACATTCGCAAAATGCATCAGGACTTCGTGGACGCTGGTTCCGATATAATCCTGACCAATTCCTTTGGTGGAACCCGTCACCGTCTGAAACTGCATAACGCCCAGGACCGCGTTCACGAACTGAACAAGCTGGCTGCGGAAATCGGTCGCGAAGTTGCCGACAAGGCACCAAGAAAAGTCATCGTGGCCGGATCGGTCGGGCCAACGGGTGAACTGCTCATTCCACTTGGTGCCCTCTCCTACGACGGGGCCGTGGAAGCCTTTGTCGAGCAGATGGAAGGCTTGAAGGATGGCGGCGCCGATGTTCTCTGGATCGAGACCATGTCATCGGTCGACGAGATACGCGCGGCAGCAGAAGCGGCCTCGAAGGTGGGCATGCCTTATATCTTTACGGCCTCCTTCGATACGGCCGGAAAAACCATGATGGGCCTGGCACCCAAGGATATTCATACGGTTCCGGAGGGCATAGCCGAACAGCCATTGGCAATCGGCGCCAATTGCGGTGTCGGCGCTTCTGACCTGCTATCCTCTGTTCTCGACATCACGGCGGCCGACGAAAACGCAATTGTCGTGGCCAAGGCAAATTGCGGCATTCCGGTCGTAAAAGGCGAGAAGGTCGAGTATTCCGGCACGCCCGAATTGATGTCTGATTATGCCTGCCTTGCAATAGATGCGGGCGCACGGATCATTGGCGGTTGCTGCGGCACAAGTTGTGATCATCTCTCTGCCATGCGCCAGGCAATTGACGATCACAAGCGCGGTGCGAGACCCGACATTGGCACGGTAGTCGAAAAAATCGGCCCGATGGTCAATGCCACTTCCGCAGCCAATGACACAAAGCCAAAACGCGAACGCCGGGGGCGTCGTCGAGCTTCGTAAACAGATTGATGAAACTGAAAACCCGCCGTTTATTCCACGGCGGGTTTATTGCGCTAAGTTACTTGGTGTCGGTAAGACCATCAGCCAGCCGGACCAGTGACAAAAATTCCGATCGATAACCGTATGGATCGGCGCCTCTGGCTGTTGAGGCAACGCTGCCAATCTCTTCATAGCTGAAATCTGCCACCGCATCTGTGTCCCGTAATTTCTGACCAAACGCTGCCACGGCAACCGAAAACCGGACATCATCTGCGACATTGGAGAAGTCGGCAACCTGACTTGAACTGCCGACCGGCAGACTGATCAGTTCACTACGAACGCCGTCCGGCTGCTTGTAGCGCAATTTCACAAATCCGATTTCATCGCTTGGGTCGACCTGAGAGACATCAGAAGCGCTTTCGTTTCCATACCGCAAGGCGTCAACGCTCAACGCCGGGCTGCCAACCGGAGTCAGTTCGTAGATTGCTGTGACCGAATGACCTGAGCCTATGTCACCGGCGTCAACACGGTCATTGTTGAAGTCTTCCCGCGCCAATGCCCGCGTCTCATAACCGATGAGGCGATATTCCGAGATCCTGGAAGGATTGAACTCGACCTGGATTTTGACATCCTTGGCAATCGGGAAAAGGCTGGACTGCGCTTCCTGCACCAATGTCTTCTCAGCCTCTGCCAATGTATCAATATAGGCAGCAGTCCCGTTCCCGTTCTGGGCCAATGTCTGCATCAGCTGATCATTGTAATTTCCCTGGCCAAAACCGAGTACGGAAAGAAAAATCCCGCTCTTTCGCTTTTCCTCAATGAGCCTTTTCAACGAAGAGTCATCCGACGGACCAACATTGAAATCACCATCGGTAGCGAGCAGAATGCGGTTTACGCCATCTTCGACGAATTGCTCCTCCACCAGCTGATAGGCTGTTTCCAGGCCAGCCGAACCTGCCGTTGACCCACCAGCCCCTAGCTTGTCAATTGCCGCAACTATCTTGGCCTTTTCGGACGCTTTTACTGGCTCCAATGCGACACCGGCTTCACCGGCATAGGTGACAAGCGAAATCGTATCCTCTGGACCCATCTGGTTCAGCAACAGCTTCAGCGAAGATTTGACCAGCGGCAGTTTGTCTGCATCCTGCATCGAACCGGAGGTATCTACCAGAAACACGAGATTGGACGCCGGGCGCACCTGCGGTTCGATATCATACCCCTTGATGGCGACATGCATCAGCAGCGTATCCTGGTTCCATGGCGTCGGCATTACGGTGACTGTCGGCTCGAACGGATTTGAGCGCGATTCCGGAACGGGCCAGTCATAGTCGAAATAGTTGATCAGCTCCTCGATCCTGATCGAATCCTTTGCAGGCAAAATTCCATCCCGCAATGATCTGCGAACCAGTGAATAGGAAGCTGTGTCGACATCAATGGAAAATGTCGAGACCGGTTCTTCCGCAACCCGTTTGATCGGATTGGAAGCAAAATTCTCGATCCTGTCGCGGTTCAGGCGCTGATCCCTGGGAGGCTCTGGCAATGGACGCACGCGAAGGGGCGGTTTGGCAACGTTTTCCGCCAAGCCGCCAACTTGTAGCTGACGACCGATACCAAGCCAGCCATCTTGTGGTAATCTAAATGCCACGGGCGCATCTGCCGTAGGCGCTTCGGGCGCCACTTTCTGCAGGCTATCCGACGGCTGTGGTGCATTCTGCTGCCGCGGAACCACAGCCTGCAGGTCGGCTTCAAGCTTGATGTTCTCACTGGAGGTCACTTCAGACTCCCGCAAACGAGCTTCTTCGGTACGCTCCGTCGATTGATCGGCACGCTGTCCGACAGCGGCTGGCTCGGCAGGCTCGGTACTGTCAATTCCGGGACTGTCAAACCTGTTGAGATAATCATAGGTGAGCACACCGGCGACAGGCACAAGCAAGAGTGCTGCAACCGCGGCACCGTTCATGCCGCATAATTTCAGGGAATGGTTCATGTCAATTCTCCAAAGCGATTGAGCCCCGGAGGTAAGACGTTTCCAGATTGAGAATTCTT